>JASHXK010000019.1 GCA_030043575.1 Terriglobales bacterium | reverse complement strand
GAAAGCGCGCGCCCGGGTCTCGTGGTCAAGCGCGTCGCCAGGTGAACTTCGCGGTTGCCTTCCCAATCGTATTGAAGCGTGTCAGCGGCGAAGGTATTGTCGCGCTTGACGAGCTCCGAAACCAGTGATGCAACGCACTCGCGATCGAAGCGCATGTCGTTATTGAGGAACAACAACAAGTCGCCCGCTGCGGCCCTGGCTCCGCGGTTCAGCGCGGGCGCGAGGCCCATGTTCTGCTCGAGCGGCAGCCAGCGGACACCGAAGCGCTGCGCCACCGCTGCGGAGTGGTCGGTGGAGGCATTGTCAACGACGATGATCTCAATTCGGCGATAGGACTGGCTTAGCAGGCTTGGCAGACCTGTTTCGAGATCGCGAGCTCCGTTCCAATTCACCACTATCGCCGAGACAAACGGTGTGGAGGTCATAGTGGCTGCAACTTTGCAGAGTGTCTGACGAAGTCCAACCCTACCGGCCATTCATCGTGGCGAAGCGGACTCGCGTTAGACGGCTTTGCGGAAGGCCATGTACCAGGTGTCGCCCAGCGGCCCAAGCAGCGGCAAGGTCTTTTCCAGTTGCTCGTAGAGGACGTGGGCGCGGCGGCGCCAGGACCCGTTCGACGTTCCTCTGTAGCCGGAATTATTCGATTCGATCACCGAGCGCTCGACCGTGAAACCATGCTTCGACATAGCTGCACTGACCTCGGCTACGGTGTACAGTCGAATGTGGCCAAAGGTCCCCTTCGCGTAAGCCATCTCATCCGGCATGTCCAGGATGCTCCGGCCTTTCAGCAGCCGGATACGGTTCTCGAGCGAGGCCTGGTTCGGCGACGAGGCAATCACGATGCCGCCGGGCGCCACCACGCGTGCTATTTCCGAGAGTACAAAGTTCACTCGTTCCGTCGGTAGGTGCTCCAGGACCTCGGAAAACGTCAGCAGTTGGAAATGCGCATCGGGGAAGGGAAGCGGATCATGCAGAATGTCCGCGGTCTGCAGCGAGCAGTTACATTCGCGAAAACTGCCCAGGTAGGATTCGCAGCCAAGGTAACTCCTGTCCGGATGCTCGACCGCGGACCAGCGAATACCGGGCATCAGCGCGGCCATCGAGAACAGCAGATACCCGTAACCACTTCCAATCTCTAAACCGTTTCCCTGCGCGGAATCTCCCAGGAGCGAATGCGCTAAAGAGAAGATCAGCGAGACGCGACGGACATCAGGGGCGACAATGGCAGCGACAGCGATCAGATCCGCTTGCGAATGCTCCGCGAATCGCTGGCATTTCCGGATGATTGGCTCGATAATCTTCTCAGCATGGGCCCGGGAATCTCCGGGCGCCGCCACGCTCACCTTTCGGGTGGCGCCTCTGATGTAACCATCCTGCGCTACGCCTTGAGTCATCAGCGGGCCTTACCTTCCAATCGCAGGATTGCCAGACCGCAATAATCGTAGAAGCCGGCTCGCAGCAGGCGCACGTCGTGGCCCGAGGACCGCAACTCGCGCAGATAGCGATTGACGGCAAATCCATCCCGCGGCCAAACAGCGTCGTGCCACAAGGCCGTTCCTCCGGGGCGCAGGCAGCCCAAGGCCTTTTCGCTGTCATTGCGAACGCATTCGTAGTCGTGGCCTGCGTCAATGAAGCACAGGTCAAACTGATCGCTCGGCAGGGGTTCCCATTCGCGGCTATCCGCTTCCAGTAAGCGAATCCGGGGATCCTGTGGAAGGAAAGGACGGGCCGGACGCGGCAGATCGATGGTGAGAATCTGCGCCTGGGAGTTCGCCCAAAGATGCCAGGCTGAGAACCCATCGTGGGTGCCGAACTCGAGGATAGATTTTGGCTTCAGAGCCGCTGCAATCGCACTGAGTGCGACCACCTCCGCGATTGATCCCGAGCCAGGTCCAATGAGCGCAGGATGAAGAATCGGACCATGGCGGTCGTCAGCCACCTCGGTCAGGGCGAGCGCAGGCAGACCTGAAAAGCGGACGTAAGCCAGAAGCTCGCAAACATGGGCTGTCGGCCAGCTGCCTCGAGAGAAGAGCAGGCGTGCCATCCCGAGCGCGAGGTGACCGCGCTCGCGAAAGGCCCTGGCCAACAAGACCATTCTAGTGCTGGAATCGGCGCTGGACCGTGCCGCTGCCGAAGGGCCGCTCAGCTCAATTTCCACTTTCCATTCCTGCTTGAACGATAGGGGCGGAAGTTGTGGGCTCACCCAACAACGCGCGCATCCTCCGCAGCTTCGTTGTCGAGTACCAACTGCGGAACTGGTAAAAGCGCCGCGGCGGCACCATCAGTGTCAGCGCCAGCACGAATGCTTTGAACAACCGGTACGCGGGGCTTACATCGGCGTAATCGAGCGAGAACGAAGCTCGCTCGACGGCGAAGGTCTGCCATGGCTTGCCGCCCTCGAGCATCAGCCTCATGCGCTCGGCATCCACCCGAATTGGTTCCAGGATAGCGTCAATCGCCTCGCGCGGTATCCCGCACGAGGCCAGCCGGGGCGGCACTTCCCGCGCCAGGCAATCCATCACTGTGTACTTCCGAAGCAGGCTCGCTTTATCTCCGGAGCGGAACTGGAAGAGGTTGTTAGTGTGAAGCCGGTAGTGCGTGAGCGGCCTATCGAGCACAATGGCACCGCCGATGGCAGCCGCGATAGTACTCATGAACTCGTCGGCTTCGACCACCAACTCATTCGGGATGGGAAGCACTTGTGCCAGGACCAGTTTCCGGATGGCGACCCGGCTGGTCCCGAAGAAACCCTTGAGTTGCGAAAACAGCGTGGCATCCTCCTTCCTCG
>JASHXK010000225.1 GCA_030043575.1 Terriglobales bacterium | reverse complement strand
GGGCAGGAGGTGCCGATTCGCGCGCAGGTGGCTGCGTTGGAGCAGTTCAGTGATCATGCCGACACGCCCGAGCTGCTGGAGTGGTTGCATACCTTCAAGCGGCCGCCGAGGGAGGTTTTTCTGGTGCACGGCGAGCCGGACGCGGCAGCGGAGCTGCGCGATGCCATGACGAAGGACTTGCGGTGGAATGTGCAGGTGGCAGGGTATCGGCAGAAGGTGGAAATCGAGTGATTTCGTTCACCACTGAGAACACAGAGAGCACTGAGAAAGGCCCAATTAGAAGATTGTCATCACGAGCAGGCTTCAGCCTGCGAGGGATTTGCATCTGGGCGACGAAACAATAGATCCCTCGCGCCAACCCCATGCCATGAGGGAGGCGCTGAGTTGAAGGTACGGGTCGCAGCGTGCAGGCCGAGGATCGAATGTTGACGTCAAATTGAACAATGATCCGGATTGCACTGGCGGGTGACGTCACACCACACGCAAAATTTCCAGACGCTATGCGCCTACGACTTCTGCTTCCTTGTGCTCCTTTGTTTCTTGATGTTCTCCGCGTGCTGGTTCTTGGTGTTTTTCGTGTTTTTTTGTGTCTATTTCTTGCTCTGGTTTTTCTGACCCCGATCCTTTTCTAATTGCCTCCGGAGGAAGTTCTTCCGGCTTAGTTGTACCACCTTCGGCAGGTTTTGCGACGCCGGTATCGCCTGGCGGCGACGGTGCAAGTCCTCTCTGAACGAGTCTCTTCTGTTGCTCAGCCTGCCAGATCGTAAACCTCTGCAACACAGCCGTTCCCGACGTCCCGGCGAGGAATCCTACCGTTATGGCTCCCCAAAAGTCTTGCACTGAAACCTTAATCAGAAATGTCGAGTCGGACATGCGAGAGAGGAGAATGGAAACCATTACGCTAAGCAGGCAAGACATTGCCACGCCACGCAGAATTACGAAGGTCCAATGTAAGCGGGTGATTTTGCTGAAGTCTTTGGTTATGGGAAGCCACAGATTTGGCAGAAGAATGAACGCCATTAAACCTCCGATGGCTGCGCCAGCTAGCACCGTTGTCTGTGCCGCTACCACGGGCAGGGTGGTTTCAGCGACTTGAGAAAGCGGCGGACTGTTCTGCCCTTCTTTCGTGATCATTCTGTAGGAACAAACCAGCCTTAAGGTGTAGTCGCCGGGCACAAATTGCAGTTGCTGCCAATGGCGGCTAATGCGTGCAGACAAGGTCTTTTTGCTGTCCTTTTGATCCGTGCTGGGCTCGCTCTGATCCGTGCTGGGCTCCTCCTGATACGTGCCGGGCTGCTTTAACAAGTTCACGATTGCCAACGTCCGTGACCCAGGCAGTAGCAGACTTGGAAAGCCCTCCCGCGAGGCCTGATCGGAAGCGGTCGGAACAGACAGGTCCCAGTAACTGAGAACCCCGCTGATGGGGTCGATTTCGGGAGGAAGGATTAACGTGACTCTGTCAAGGTAAACCGGGAGGTCAGATACATTCTCGATTTCCGCGACGACGCCGAAACTGGCGTCCGACGGCGCCTGAGAACGCGATGTCTTCAACGCCATCCTAAGCGGCGCAACTTCGCGCGTTGTGCCTTGTTTCATGGCATCTAGCGTTTCTTGCGACGGCGGCGGGGTCGAAACCTGCTGCTGCGCAGATGGGGGAATGGTGCTAGCGAGAAGAAGGAGTAGAATGCCTGACGTTCGAAACATGGTAGCGCCTCCACGAACGTCTCTTCAGGTGCGTATCTTCTGCAATTGTCGATCGGTTGCTAAACTTAGGACGGATTTTTTCGTGCAAATCAGCTTGTCAGTCCCATTTTGGAACAGCGATGGGACCACGTGATAAAAGTGTTCTTATGTCAACTTACGCCCCCATCGAATACGAAGACGCCAGTCCCGAGGTGCGGGCGGTGTATGACGACATCATGGCCACGCGCAAGGTCGACTGGATCAACAATTTCTGGAAGGCGCTGGCCAACGATCCGGTAACGCTGAAGCGCACGTGGGAGGACATCAAGCAGATCATGGCGCCGGGGGCGCTCGATCCGCTGGTGAAGGAGATGATCTACGTCGCGGTCAGCGTGACCAACGGCTGCGAGTATTGTATCGCCTCGCATACGGCGTCGGCGCGCAAGAAGGGCATGACCGACGCGATGTTTCACGAGCTGATGTCAGTGGTCGGCATGGCGAACGAGAGCAATCGGCTGGCGAACGGGTATCGGATTCCGGTGGATGAGCAGTTTAAGTAGCTGACGGCTGTCAGCTATCGGCCGTCAGCTGAGCCTGCGGCGTGGCAGCGACAGAAATCGAGCCGAGTGCTAATAGCTAAGAGGCAAGTTGCGGAAGGCTGCACGCTATAATGGCTCGTGCCAAGCTGAAAGCCGAGAGCCGACAGCTGACGGCTTCCTTCCCATGAAAGCCTACGTTTACGTGTCGCTCAAGAAAAGTGTGCTCGATCCGCAAGGCAAAACCATTCACGGTGCGCTGAAGAAGATGGGCTATCGCGGTATCGACGATCTTCGCCAGGGCAAGTACTTTGAGATCGCGCTGGACGACAGCGTCAGCCGCGAAGACGCGCAGGCTGAAGTCGAGCGCATTGCCCGTGAAGTACTGACCAATCCGGTGATTGAGGAGTATAGCTTCACCATCGACGGCTAGCCTGAAGCCGCCGGAATTTAGTAGCCGCAAGCCAGATCGCGCAGTAGAATAGTGGCCCGCTCCCGCAAATTCTAAGCAACAATCAAACTAACCCGGAGGTATGGCATGGCGACTCCATCGGTAAGTCCTGTAACGTTTCCAACTACAATTTCGGCCAGCGATCCCAACATGCTGGCCCAGGCAACCGCAGCCGGCAACTACCAGCAGTTCATTCTTGCGGCTGCGCAGCAGTATGGATTTCAGCCCTCGGTGATCTGCGGCATCGGTTCGCGCGAGTCGGGGTGGGGACTGCTGTTGAGACCTCCGGGACCGGCGGGGACAGGCGACTTCGCGCCTCGGCAGAACACCAAGCCGTGGCGTTCCGGACCGATGCCGCCCGATGGACAGGGTTTTGGCCGTGGTCTGATGCAAATTGATTACGACGCCTTCGACTTTGCCCGCACCGGCAACTGGCAGGATCCGGCGTCGAACATCAACTTCGGCGCACAAGTGCTGCAGAACAACGTGCAGTTCTTTACCAACAACTCATCCCTGCAAGGAGTCGATCTGCTGCGGGCAGCGATCGCGGCGTACAACTGCGGTGCGGGTAACGTGCAGAGGGCGCTGCAGCAATCGCTGGACGTCGATGCCTACACCGCCAATGCCAACTACTCTGCCGATGTCTTGAATCGGGCGGGGTTTTTCCAGCTGCAGGGATGGTCATAAGGATTCACGCGCCCGTGCGAGTCCAGCGGGCTTGACAGTTATGAGCCGGCCCTAAGCGCCGGCTCGCCTTAATATTTCTGCCGCATCAACAACCGTAGCGAACTCCTGGTGAAGGTCGCTCAGGGCCGCAGAATGCACGGCTTCTGCGGAACGTGGCGTCCCATCCAGGGCCGGCCGCGCGTAGGCTGCAGTTGCATCCGAAACCACAAAGGTTGTGAAGCCGAGATTTCCCGCCATGCGGGCCGAAGTTGAGACGCAGTGATTCGTCGTCAGGCCGACGATCACCAGCGTGTCGATACCTTTTTGACGCAGGTCTCGCTCCAGATCGGTGCCTATGAAGGCACTATTCACATGCTTGTGATACACCGGCTCTGCGGCTTGCGGAGCGGCCGCACCCTGAATCGCATTTCCCGGAGAACCGGCGCGCAGAAGGCTGTTGGGTTCTAAGGAATCGTGAACCACATGCCGGATTGGCCGTCCGCTCTGGCGCCAGGCAGTGAGTAGCCGGGCAATGTTCGATTCTGCTTCCCGATTGTTGCGCTCGCCCAATGTGGGATTCAGGAATGCTTCCTGTACATCGATAACGATCAGAGCAGTCGATTTCGGTAGTTTGGTCATAGGAGTTGTCTACAATGCAGCCGCTGTTTGTCAGATTCGCGAGTGCTGACTTGGGGTGCAAGAACCTTGCGTCCAGGGGATGGACCCTTCGCTCGCGCTGTAACATCCAATCGCTAACGATTACAATTCAATTGATCTTGCGTGCGTTCGGTTCGGTGGCCGACTATAGGGGCTGAGTTATGTGTGGCATTGTTGGTTACGTTGGGCAGAAGCGGGTGGTGCCGGTCATTATCGACGGGCTGCGGCGGCTGGAGTATCGCGGCTATGATTCGGCCGGCATTGCTGTGGCCGGCAATGGCGAGGGCCTGCAGGTGCGGCGCGCCGAGGGCAAGCTGCGCAATCTGGAAGAGGTAATTCGCCTCAAGCCGCTCGACGGCACCTATGGCATCGGCCACACGCGCTGGGCCACCCACGGGCGTCCTACCGAAGAGAACGCCCATCCGCATCGCGACTGTACCGGCAAGATCGTCGTCGTACACAACGGCATCATCGAGAATTACGTCAGCCTGAAGCGCAAGCTGATCGACGAAGGCCACAAGTTCACCACCGAGACCGACACCGAAGTTATCGCCCACCTGGTTGAAAAGCATTTGAGCGCCGAGGGCAACGGGCATCGCGTGTCGCTGGAAGAGGCGGTTCGCAGGACGGTGCAGATGCTGACCGGCGTGTTTGCGATCGCGGTGATTTCGTCGGACGAGCCGAACAAAATTGTTGCCGCGCGCAATGGTCCGCCCTCTGTCATTGGACTGGGCAAGAACGAGTACTTCGTCGCCAGCGACATACCGGCGATCCTCTATCACACGCGCGACGTCTTTTTCCTCGCCGACGGCGACATTGCCGTCATCACGCCCAGCGGCGTGCAGCTTACCGACTTTGAAGGCCGGCCGATTTCGCGCCAGGTGCAGCACATCACCTGGGACCCGATCATGGCGGAAAAGGGCGGCTTCAAGCATTTCATGCTGAAGGAAATCTACGAGCAGCCGCGCGCGGTGCGCGACACCACGCTGGGCCGCGTCTCGCTCGACTCAGGCAAGGTCTTTGTCGACGAGATGGACATTACGGAAGGCGATTTCCGCAATCTCAGCAAGGTTTACATCGCGGCCTGTGGCACGAGCTGGCATGCGGCGTTGGCAGGGAAGTTCATGATCGAGCGGCTGGCCAAGTTGCCGGTCGAGGTCGATTACGCCAGCGAGTTTCGGTACCGCGATCCGCTGACCGGGGCGGGCGATCTGTGCATTTTGATCACGCAGTCGGGCGAGACGGCCGACACAATTGCCGCGATGCGCGAGTCGCGCGCGCGAGGCGCGAAGACGCTGGGGATTTGCAATGTCGTTGGCTCGATGATTGCGCGCGAGGCGAATGGGACGATCTACACGCACGCTGGCCCGGAGATTGGCGTGGCGTCGACCAAGGCGTTTACCGCGCAATTGACGGCGCTGTTTTTGTTCGCGGTTTATCTCGGACAGATTCGCGGGACGATCGACACGGAGCACTCGAAGACACTGCTGGAGGAGCTGACGAAGATTCCGGGCAAGCTGGAGTCGCTGTTGACGCGCGATGAGGAGACGGAAGACCTGGCGAAGGAATACCACCGCGCGTCGGATTTTCTGTTTCTTGGACGCGGAGTGCATTATCCGATCGCTCTGGAAGGCGCGCTGAAGCTGAAGGAAATTT
>JASHXK010000224.1 GCA_030043575.1 Terriglobales bacterium | reverse complement strand
GCGGATTCCAGCTGGGCGCCGATGTTCGGAGCGCCTTCCAGATTCGCAAGCTCGATGGCAAACTCGCGGCGCAGCTCACCTACGACTCTAGTGTTTTCATTGTGGACGTCGGGATAGCCGGTGGCTTCCTGCGCCTGCAAGGTGAGGCGGGCAACTTCCAGTCGCGCCAGCGGACGAATCTCCTGCACATACTCCGGCAAATAGCCGAGGGCGGCCAGCCGATCGAGCGCGGGATAGATCCAGCTATCGAGCGGGACGTAAGTCGTCCCCATAAAATTGGGATTGGGAACATTGTCGTCAAGTGACTTAACAAACGTTCCCCAAGTTCGCGGATCGATCTCGTTGGCAGCGCGCGCGCGAAATACCTGGCGCCCCATGTACCAGCCCAGGGCGCTGCCCAGAAGCGCGTCGGACATCCAGTGCCTTTGGCCAACTACGCGAGCCGTACTGACTGCACCCGCCGTGCCGTAAGCCATCAGCTGGGTCATCCAGCCGGGATACTCGCGTGCGATCACGCTGGCTGCGGCCCAGCTGACGGCGGATGTATCGGAAGGGAAGGAGTCGCCGCCGGCGAAAAAATCGCCGCGATCATTTCCGGTGTAAGGACGCTCGCGGCCGGCAATGTATTTGAAGGCGGTGACGTCGAGATAGGAATCAATGGCGGCTTCGGCAGCCAGAAGGCCGGTCTCGCGTTCGTGATCGTCCTCGCTTGTGTGGCCCAGGAGGAACAATCCGCCTGCGGCACCGAGCAGCGCGCCCATGCCGGCATTGGAAGCCGTTACCGCGCGGTTCACGGTTGTCGTGCCCTGCGGGAGATGCCTCTCGACGGCAGTGTCAGTCCCTACCAGAAAGGTGCTGGCCGCAAGAGCGGGAACCAGGAAGTAGAGGTTCTCCGCCTTCATGCGGGCCGGGGTGGTAAAGAAGGCCTCCTGATCCTGCAGGATGTTCTTCGGCAACGAACCGAGCGTGACCGAAGATTTTTCCTCGTCGTTAGGCGCAGATGCGATGGCTGAATTCGCAGATGGCGGATTCGACGGAGGCGGATCGGGTAGCGTGGACTGTGCTCGTGCCAGGGGTGCGACCACGCAGCACAACAGCGCGGTCGCCAATTTGGATGGGAACCGAAACGCCATTTAGAAATGCACGGCAACAGCAGCAGCAACAGCCAGATTCGCGACCAGTTGCGCAGTCTCCAGAGCGCTCTTCCACGCGGTTGACCCGCCGAGGGCCTTCTCTGGAACCACCAGCACGTCGCCGGGACGCAACTTGGTGCTGAGGACATTTCCCTTGAACCAGCCGCTGCCCTGTGACGACACAACCGACCCATTGGCCCGGATCACGTAGATCGCCTTTTTCAGCGCGAGTTCCGTGGGACCCCCTGCCTGGGCCAAATAGTACTCAGCAGTTTTGCCGGGAATGTAGGTGATCGCCGTGGGGTTGTAGACCTGACCGTAGGCGAGGACGAAGTTAGGCCTGCGCGGAATGGTGACGACATCGCCGGCACGCAGGAAGACGTCCACCGGCGTACCTTCCCAGTCCTTAATATTGGCTGATATGTCGATGACAAGCCTGCCCGCAGCCGGCTCGGAGCGCAGGCGATTGAGAGTCTGCGTCTGCTGCTGCTGCACGGCTTGCAGAATGGCGGCCTGATCCTGTCCAGTGCTGGCAGGCGAGAAGTGCACCGACGACGTCGAAGCTTCGATACGGCGAATCAGCTCCTGGCGGCCTTTTTCTTCCATCTGCCGGACTTCGACGCGCTCTAACACCGCTCCCGTCGGATATGCAGCGGCACGGAAGCCCCCAGCACGCTTGATCAGCGAACTCAAGCGCTCGCCTTCGTTAATACCGTAGCTGCCAGGGAATTGAACTTCGCCTTTCACGGTTGCGGAGCGGCCGATGTCACTCCATCCCGGAATTTGCAGAATGGTGAGGACGTCGCCCGGCTTCAATGCAATATCCTCTGAGATATCGCCGGAGACTGCCGCGCCGATCTTGATGGTTTGCTGGTTGGTGACGACCTGCTCGCCCTTTTCAATTTTGTAACTGGCCAGATCGGCGGATTGCAGAAACGCGCTTCTACGGAAACCGCCTGCCATCCTGACGAGATCGCCTGCCGTCATGCCCCCGCTCATTGGATATTCGCCTGGACGGAGCACGTCGCCATAAATCCGCACTTTGGGCGGATCGATCTCATATCGGCCGAAGACCCAGACGGTATCGAATTGCTGTAGAGTGATGCTTTCGTCGCCCGTCAGGGCGCCGGACAGGTCGACTTCGATCGTTTGCGGGCGGAAGTCGGGGGGCGCAAGGCGAATGATCTCCACGTGATTTGAGGGCTCCGGCAACACCTCCTGATAGGAGTGGATCAGGTCGGTGATCCTCATACCCTCTTTAAAAGCGTAACGACCGGGCCTATAAACGTGGCCTTGCAGATACACCGCGCTGTCGCTGTAGGGAAGGATGGGCGCGATGGTGACGCGATCGCCGTCCTGAACCGCGAATGGCTGCAGCGAGGCTATCTGAGTTGCCGCTATCTGCGATGCCTGCGTGCTGGTTGGGCCGAGCTTGGTATCCAGAACAATACGCTTTTCGTGCGCTTCGATGCGTTCGACCTTGACCTCGCCCAACGCGGCAGCGACGGAAACGCCTCCCGCCATGGCGATCACGTCCGACAATTGGGCATCGCCCTTCAACTCGTAGACTGCCGGCCGTCGCACCATGCCGGTAACCGCGACCAGCGGGCCGACTGGCGGAACAAGGATGGTGTCTCCCGGCTCAAGATGCTCGATGGCCTTGCGGACGCCGTTCAGCAAGAGATCGTAAAGATCCATCTCGCTGATGAGCTGCTCGCCGCGATAGTGCTTGACGACGCGTAGAGAGCCGGTGGAAGTCGGGCCGCCGGCTGCGTAAAGAGCGTTCAGCGGCGTCGAAAGGGAACTGATGTCGTACGCTCCGGGACGCTGCACGTCGCCGACTACGTAGACGCGGACGGTGTGCAAGCGTGTGACCGAGAGATCGACATGCGCGTCGTGATATTGCGGCGCCAGAACGGTCTGGACGACACGTTGCGCCTGCACCAGGGTCAGGCCGGAAACGGCTACCGGGCCTGCGTCAGGCAGAGCCAGACGGCCTTCGCGGTCCACTGGCCGGGTCAGCCGCTGGGTCACCCCTCCCCAAGTGTTGATGGTGACGCTGTCTCCAGGACCCAGAACGTAATCGGGACCGGCGGGCATATCCATCGGGAAGTTGCGCATGCCGACCACGTCAGCGCGGAAGATGTCTGAGCCGAAGCGCTTCAGGGTCTTGGGCTGCTCTGGGAATTGGGCATAAAGATCGCGAGCCGAAGGCAGGCCCGGATAAGGGCTCTTTTGGGGCACGGTTTTCGGATTTATCGCGGAGTCGTCGTATCGCGGTTCGCGCGCCGGCAGAGTGGTACGCCCAGGGGTGGTTCTAGCGCCGGTGGTTGTACCTGCCACTCCTTCCGTGCCTGTTGCAGACATATTTCCCTGATTGCTTTCCTCAGCATTCGCATTGGGATACAGGTCTGAGTTAATGTTTGGGTTGACGTTCTCGCGCGGCTCGTATTCCTGGGCGTAGCTGGGGTTGTTCACACTGCCGAGTAGCGCCTTGGCGTCGTCTTCGGAGATGTATCCCTGATCAACCAGAGAGTGAATAGCGTCGGCGCGGAACTCCGGGTCGCTCTGCATCCGCTCATACACCATCTGATCGGTAACCGTCTGGTCGTCGACTAGGGTGCCTTCGTCGCGCATACGCTGAATCAACAGCAGCTTCAGTTGATCCATGACCTCGGGTCGGTTCTGCAGGAAATTCCGCAGTACCACGCTGTAGCGTTCGGCATTGGACGTTCCGGGGGCGCTGCCGACCTGATTTGCGGAAAGGGAACCTGACTGGCCCTGCTGAGCTTGCGCATTCGGCACCAAGATGTTGGGTGCGGTTACCTGGCCCTGGGGACTCTCATCGGCGCTTTGCCCATTGGCGGCGGACGACGAAAGGCAGAGCAGGACCGCAATGACAATGGCGGAGTACCAGCGAACAACCGGATATCTCATTTAGGTGCTTCCTCGCAGATTCCCTGTTGTCTCAAACTCCGCAGGAAAAACGGCAGCCGGGGCCAGCGCAGAGGCAGCAGGGAACGTGATTATCGATAGTTATGGGCGTGAGTTGTGCCCCAAAGATTATGAGAACGGGGGTTGAAGGTCAAGAAAAACCTTCAGCACGCTGCACCTCGCTTCAGGCAGATTGAGCCGAGACCTTCCCTGAAGCCCGGGGTGCCGATTGGACGGAGGAACCACTCTCAGTAAGGGCGGCTTTGCGTGATCCGGCCGAATGTTCTTGACATCCGCTAAGAATGAAGTCAACATGCAGCTTAAGAGCAACCCCTTTCCTGGTTTAATTTGCAGTTTGTGGTTTGCGCCACTTCGTCTGCCCGAGCGGTTCCAGAAGCGTATTTCCTCTCGAACAAAGGCCCGCTAATTGCGGAGCCATGCAGCACCGACTCCCATCCGCCGCGATAATCAAGTGGTCTGCCGGCAGTCTGGGCGGCAACCGTTTAGTGACGGAGACACAATCGCCCCAGTTCGCGTCGTGGTTCCCGGACGACAACCTGGGGCGATGGACAAGTCCACCAATCCAGATCAATTAATTCGGTTTATGGCTTGCCACCCTTCGCCACAATCGCTGCGTCGACGTATTTATGCGCCGCGTTGATGTGCCCCCAAATGCGCTTCTGCAATTCGGCGGCTGCCGGGTCGGTCTCCGGCCCCTTCACATCGGCGTAAGCCTTCTCCAGAAGCTGCTTGGCCGTATGCAAGCGGCCAGTCCTCTCCAGATGCGCGTCGATGGGTGGATGATCATGAAGATCTTTTCCGTCATCGATCGACGCCTGCTTGAGGCCATTGATGGCAGAATCGATCTCCCGGATGGCAGCCGCGCTATCGTTGTCGACAACGTCATTAGGGGTGACTTTATCCAGGTAGCCGCGCGCCGCGCGTAGATCCGAGAGCGCATGCAGAAACTCCGGATGCTTTCCAGGAACGACTTGGGCCGACACGGCGCAAGGCAAGCACAGCGCGCCTATTGCCAGGACCACGACCAGGTATCGAACCGCTAGCTTCATCGTAGGTGCCCTCCTTTTGGCTTTCCTCGTTAGCTCGGCACAAGCGTTGCACGCTCGCCGGAGCTTGGCCGCGAACTGTGATCCTTCACAACTTGGGATGGTGGCGTGTGTAAGCGCAGTAACTCCAAGGTCACACAGGATACCCGTGGATGGCAAGGGAAATGTGAACCGTGATCGTGGCCGGTTAGAAAACCAGCTTTACCACGTCCAGGAAAATTCGAATAGCGTGGTGTGTGCTTTGTTCGCTATCGAACCCAGGTGCTCGCTTCCATAGCGAAACGACAAAGCGATGTTCCTGTCCGGCAGGGTGGCGGTTGTCTGGAAGCCGGCAGATGTGGCGGAGTATCCCAGCAATACATCCGTCAGCGGGCCGTTGGTGAAGGCGGGATAAGAGACCAGGTGCTGCCGATATCGGCCGGCAGCTATTTCCAGAGAACCTACTGGACTGTCCACCACATGCGAAGCTTCCCATTGCATCGTGAATACCCGGGCTCCCGGGTCTCCGGCCATGCCGGCCTGCCGCCGCTGGCCGTAGGACTCCAGGTCCCCGGTCATGCGCATTGCGGTTGTGCTGCTCGGATTGAGGTAGGCAGTAAATGCACTGGTAAGGGAACTGTTCCACTCGACCAGATCGCTGTGATCGTGGTCGAACCAAAAGAAATCCGGCGGGGCGGTAAAGGCATACTCGGCCGAGTAGCTGGTGAACTTGCCATCGGACTGCAGCAACAACGAATCCGGAGAATCACTGTCTGTTCGATCTTCGCTGCTGGCTGGCCGCTCAAACGGATTTGTCGACGTCGCCTTTGTCCCTTGTGCCAGCATCCTTGCGCTGGATGCCAGCGTGTTGACCTGGCTGCCGGGATCTTGGATGGATGAAGTCATCTGCTGTGTATGGGCCGAAAGCGGACACAGCAGTGCTGCCATTGCCAGCGCAGCAACTCCGATCGTGTAACGATCTCTGCGGGTTCCACTCATGACTGTACAGCTCGGAAGCTGCTCCTTTCGGCTACTGCCGGAAAAGAACCGGCAGGATGGAAGTTGTTCCACCCTGCCTGGGTAAAGTGACGAACACCGGCTGGGTTAGTCCGGCGAACGCCGCTAATAGTTGTTGGTCGCACCGGGAAGAATCGTGTGGGGCTGCGGAAGGGCCGTCTTGGAAGCGCCCTTATTCGCCTTAGCCGCAGCGGTTCGCACGCTCTTGGTGGCCGAGATCGGGCCACGGGCGCTGGAAAGGCCGGACCGGCCGATTGCCATCGCGTTGGGAACGCTGGCACCGATCGCCAGGGCTCCGATCGAAATCATCGTTACAAGCTTGCTCTTCATTGTTTTGTCCTCGCTTTAGTTGTGTTTTATCCGCTTGGAACTCGTATCTCGCGATTGCGAGTTCGCAGCGTGATGGGGCGAGTGTGTGGCAGGTGCCCATTTCAAACAATGCTCTCGGGATTATTCCGCGGTGATTTCTGGGTGAAACCGCGGATGGCTGGCCAAGTTATTGAAGCCAATGGATCAAGTGATGGCAGATATGCTCGAGAAAGGAAAGACTGCGCGAAAAGTAAAGTGGTCGCATGCGGCACTGGATACGGGAGGAACCTATTGCG
>JASHXK010000223.1 GCA_030043575.1 Terriglobales bacterium | reverse complement strand
GAAGGGTAACAGTTCGCGCTGGCTGCACGAGCATGGATACCGATTTGCGTGGCAGGAAGGCTATGGCGCGTTCAGCGTCAATCCGGGAAATGGTGACGCATTACATCGACACCCAGGCCGAGCACCATAGGAAGTGGAGCTTCGAGCAGGAGTTCATGACGCTGCTGAAGAAATCGGGTGCGGAATACGACCCGCGGTTTGTCTTCGGATAGGGTCCCTGCCGGGACCAGAACCTTCTTAATAGAATCGCCTACCCAGGACTTCGTCCTGGGCTAAGCTGAGTCGTCCCGCAGGGCGGGACGGCGGCATTCTGGCACGTGAGTTAGTGGTGAAATGGGGACTTCACAACAGCTACTGTCGCCACCACCTGATTGCGGCGTGCGACGCGTCCCAATAGAAGTTGAAAGCATCGGTGCCGTCGTCGCGAATGTAGATTGTCTTACATGCGGGTATGGTTTTGCATCCCGGCAACATTCGTCCATCTTCTGCTTTGCAATCCAGTGGAAGAGTTTCGATTTCCGTAGGCTGCTTGGTGAAGCCGTCTTGGGTGGATGTTCCTATAGGGAACGTGAAGACCAGTGGGTGCTTTTTCGGCGACCCCCATGCGATCCCCACAACTACATTGCCCTTTTCCGAGCCAAGGAATACCGTGTCGGCTACACCATCGCAGTCAAAATCAGCAATTTTACTTGCGCCAGCGATCCACTGAACGGCTGGGTCGGCATTGTGGAGCGTGGAGAGAGCAGCCTGTGAATCCGTCGCGTGGCGAGCTACTGCAATTATCTGTGTCAAGGCATTATTTGCATGAGGCAGCACGTCGGAGTTTCCACAGTTGTCCACCATTAGCTGTCCCGACTCTTCATGGACGAACAGCACATATTCCCGATTCACACTCATCGGGAATCGGCCCGAGCTGTTCTCGCTGAACAAATCGATTCTGGCGCCCGGATTCCCTTTGAAGGTGCGAACTGGAACTACGGTGTAGGTGTCTCCTTCATAGAAGTCGCCTTTGGCGGGTGTTGAAGCATGAGCAACAACCTTCCCAACGAGCACCATGCGAGAGTCGTTGTATTCATCGCTGATCGTAGGCCAGCCATCTGGGCAAGCTGCAAACGCAAGAGATGAGTACAGGATAAAAGCGACTAGCGTCCGCATTGCACCTTCCAGAACTCCGGAGCGTAGAGTAATTCTCAGAGTCGTTGGCGATAACAGGCCTTAGCACAACCATCGCCGAAGCGCATCGTGCGGCCTGCGAAATCGCTTACCACACCTTGCACACCTTGTTTGCCGGCTTGACCATGGGCAAGCCGGGCTTGCAGTTGAAGGCCGGGCCGAATTCTGGCACGTTCACCACAACTCCGTTGATGCGATCCTTCGCCGGCGAATGCGGATCGGTGATGGCACGGGCGCGCAAGTCCTGGGGGCGATCGTTCTCGCACGCCCACTGCGCGAAGCCGACGAAGAAGCGCTGATCGGGCGTGAGCCCGTCGTGATCGGTGAGGTGCATATTCTTGTCGGCATCCTTCCACGCGATGTAGGCGAGGATGGTCCCACCCAGGTCCGCGATGTCTTCCCCTTCGGTCAGTTTGGAATTGATGTGAATGTCGTCGATAATGACGTACTTTGCGTACTGATCCACGACGCACTCCGCATGCTTATCGAATTGTGCGGCATCCTCTGTCGTCCACCAATCCTTCAAGTTTCCCTTGGCATCATACTGGCGGCCTTCATCGTCGAAGCCATGAGTCAGTTCGTGGCCAATGGTTGAACCGGTGTTGCCGTAGTTGGGCGCGTCATCCATCTTGGCGTCGTAGAGCGGCGGTTGCAGGACGCCGGCAGGGAAGTTGATGTCGTTCATCTGGCCGTTGTAATAGGCGTTGACCGTGGGCGGCGTCATCTCCCACTCGCTGCGGTCGGTGGGTTTGCCGACCTTGTTGAACTCGCGATGACTTTCAAAGATCGTCGCGCGCTCGGCGTTGCCATAAAAGTCATTGCGAGTAATCTCGACCGAGCTGTAGTCGCGCCACTTGTCGGGATAGCCGATCTTGTTGCGAATGGAGTGCAGCTTGTTCAACGCTTGCTGCTTCGTAACGGGACTCATCCAATCCAGCTGCTGAATGCGCATCGCCATTGCATCCTCGATTTCCAGCGTCATCTTTAGCGTCGCGGCTTTCAGCTCCGGCGGAAAGGTCTTGCGCACGTACTCCTGTCCGAGCGCTTCGCCGAGCTGGTCGTCGACGTATTCCACACAGCGCTTCCAGCGCGGCTGCAGCTCCGTGGCGCCATGCAAGTACTTACGATAGAAATCGAAGTTCTCATTGACGAAGGCAGAAGAGAGATAGGGCGCACGCGAATGGACAAGATGAAAGCGCAGATAGACCTTCCAATCGTCCAGCGGAACGGAAGACAACTGACCGTTCATCTCTTTAAAGAAGTCGGGTGCTTCCACGTTGAGGATGTCGAAGGCCGGAACCTGGCTGGTGGAAAAGTATGCGCTCCAATCGAAATCCGGCGCCAGCTGCTTGAGTTCGGCGATTTTCATCTTGTGGGTGACTTTGTAAGGATCGCGCTGTTCAACCTGGGTCAGGGAAGCTTTGGCCAGCGAGGTTTCAATTCGCATCACGGTTGCGGCTTCCTGTTTGGCTGTGTCGGATGAATCGCCGAGCAGTTCGAACATCTTCTGGACGTGCTGCACGTAACGCTCGCGGATCTCCTTCGACTTGGCGTCGTCCTTGGTGTAGTAGTCGCGATCGGGAAGACCCAGGCCACCCTGCGCGACGCCGACGATCATGGCATCAGAGTTGTCCGGATCCTGCTGCGAACCGCTACCGAATAGCATGGAGTCGCCGGCAAGGTGCAGGTGGGCAACCAGAGGAGCGATCTGGTGCACGTTTGGCAGTCCCTGGATCGCGACCATATCCGGCCACATCGGTTTGGGGCCGCGCTTGTCGACGGCGGCTTCGTCCATGCAAGCGGCGTAGTAATCACCGATCTTCTGGCTGACCGCGTCACGGTCCTTCGCTACCGAAGCCTGCTCCAGGATCCCTCGGAGGTAGGCGAGATTGTCTTCGTATAGCTTGCCGTAGACGCTCCAGGAAACCTGGTCGGGCGGAATGGGATTACTCTTCTGCCAACCGCCGCAGGAGTACGTGTAGAAGTCGACGCAAGGGTCGACCGAGCGATCCATAGACTTGAGGTCAAGGCTCGGGGTGTAGGGAAGAACCGGTTCGACGTACATATTGGTCTGCGGCGGAGTGGCTCCGGCCGCGGGCGCATTGGGCTGTTGAGCAAATACCACTACGGAAAACAGAAACAAAATAGCAATTGGAAGTGTTTTATGGCTCACGACGATTCTCCGACCGGGAAGGATGAGGATAGCAGACATGAGCGCGGGCCCGACGCAGCGGTGACGAACGGAACGCTGCCCGCAATCGGAGGGTTTTTTCCCGAAGTTGTCCAAGTGCCCAAGAACCGCAAAAAAGAGCTTGCATTTAGTTATGATTCAGTTACTCTGCTACTACCCTATACGCGCTATGCGGTCGCCCACGGTCAGTGGCGTCCGCCCGATCCCCGGAGCAGCGTCAAAAACCAGCTTCTGTCGATTCACGAGGAGATCCATGCAAGGGCTAAAGCCTTTCCTGTACTTGCTGTTGGGATACTTGGTGTGTGCAATTTTAAGCGGATGTGCCGGCAGTGTTCCGCAGAACGGCCCCGGCGCCCTGGTCATCTCGCAAATTACCCTGGCCGAGGGTGTTCCCGGCGTCGCCTACAAACAGCTTCTCATTGTTACGGGGGGCAAGTCGCCCTACACCTGGAGTGTGAGTGCGGGGTCTTTGCCTCCGGGATTAAGCCTGACCAACGACGGAGTGATAAGCGGTACGCCCACGACCACTGGGACCTTTAACTTCACAACACAGGTTACGGACTCGCAAACCCCCACGGCTGCCGTTACCACGCAAGCTTTCGCCATCACCATAAATCCTCCGCTTTCGCTGTCGTCAATGCCGCTGGCTAGCGGCGTAGTCGGAGGGGCTTACGGGCAGTCAATCCAGGCCACGAATGGGGTCCAGCCTTATGGGTATTCCGTGGCTTTCGGTAGCTTGCCGCCTTGTGCGCCGAATCCGCCCTGCACCAACGGGACGATGACTCTGGTTACCAATCCGCAGCCCATGGGCGGAGGAGCGAACAATGCCACGATTGCAACGCCGGCCGGCGGTACGCTAAGCGACGCAGGCGTCTTTAACTTCACCATACAAGCGACCGATGCGATCGGGGAAGTCGCTACCGCAACCTTCAGCATTACGGTTACTGGCTTGCTGGAAGGTAATTACACCCTCACCTTTAATGGTTACGAAAACAACATGCCGGTTTACCTGGTCGGCAGTTTTGTGGCGGATGGCAACGGCCACGTCACCAGCGGAGTGATCGATCAGAGTGGCCCTGGTGCGGTCGCATTCACCAACCAGCAGCTAATGCCCTCAACTTACAGCATTCCGACTGGCAGCAACATTGCCAGTATCAACTTGAAGTCAGGACTGGGTACCTATGGATTGAGCGTGGCGCTCTCGACCACAACCGACTCCTCGTTCATCATGACGAACTCCACCATCTGGGGTTCCGGTCTGTTGAAGAAACAGACCACATTCTCGCTGCCGGCGAACGTCTCCAGCTATGGCTTTGGTTTCTTCGGCAACGACACGGGGGGGAATCGTTATGCTGGCGCGGGCATGTTCCAACTCAGCTCTCTGAACATCACTGCTGGTGCGGAGGACACGAACGACAACGGAATGGCGTCCGGGGAGCTGTCCATCAGCGGCGGCAGTGTGTCGAGTCCCAATGGCGACACCGGCCGTGGAACGTTGACGCTGAGCGTTAACGGCCAATCCTACAACTATGCTTACTACACCACATCGATGACGACGAACCAGTTGGTTGCAGTCGAGACAGATAACGGCGGGCCAGGAACGATCGTTGATCTGCTGCCACAGGAAGCCGGCGGTGTCACCGGGGCCTTCTCGAATACCAGTTTGACCTGCGTGTCGCCTGCAGCCTGCTCCCTGGTCCAGCAAAGCGGGCTTACCTCGGCTGGTCCCGATGTTTCCGTCGGCGTGGCGACGTTCGACGGCAACGGAAACATTACCCGGCAGGACGGCAAGCCCGGCTACTTTACGGACGAGAACGACGCCGGTACAGCTTCACAGAACAGCTACGACGGTACCTATAATGTCGACCCGACTTGCGGAAGCATCACCAGCGCCTGCGGCCGAGTCACGGTTAACCTGACCAACAGCGGCCAGCCGATCCAATATCAACCGGTCTGGTATCTGGTCACCAAGAACGAAGCCTTTATCGTTGGTACGGATCCGGGGGTTACCTCAGGACAATTCAGTCCGCAATCAGGCGCGCCCTTTACCGTTGCGTCACTGCTAGGCGCCTATCTGGGAGGGACGCTCAATCCGGCGTCCGCGAGCGTGACCAACGAAGTCGACGTGACCGGCACGCCGCCGCCGGGTGGAACTTGGGCCGCGCTGTACGACACGAGTGGTCCAAATGGCCCGCAGTCGAACCTGACCTTCACTGGCCCGTATGCTTTCGATCCAACCTACGGAACGGACTTCGGCAGGTTCACAATCTCAACTACCTCGGGCAAGCTGGTGGAAGTTCTGTACATAGCCGGCACGGGAACGGCGGGCGCAACTGGCGGTAAGGGAGGCCTGATTGGTCTGAACCTGGGACAGTACAACGGCAATCCAGATCCAGCTCCGAGGATTTCGCAATACGGGCGCTAAAGGCCGCATCCGAACGTCTACCCGGCCGGTACCGTTTCAGGTACCGGCCTTTGTCCAAGGACAGCATTTTCGGACCTGACTGCGGCCAAGAACCCAGCAACTAAAGGTATACTCTGAAAGCAATAGGCTTCGTGGTAGGAGCCGGCTCCACATTATTGATTCGCCCTCAACGGTGGGGAATGGCTGGGGATCAAGATGCTGCAACTCGGCGGTTGCCAGATGGCGTTGGCCTGTCCAGTGGAGACAGCTCCATGTCTCTGCCGCAGCCTATCCCGGATCCTGATGTGCCGACACTATCACGGAACGATCTGCCGGATGTAACTGCTACCGCTGTTCCGCGGCCCGATTCGCCGGCCAAGCCGGCCCAGCCTGTCGAACCCAGCCGGGACAGCTCCAATGATCCGACTGGTACTCACCGTGGCGAGATGCCGTCTGGCCGGCAAAGCACGCTGCATCCCATCTCCAATTTCGGGGCCACCATCTTCAAGGCGGGCGATGTTCTCGGCGGCCGATATCTGATCCTGCACGTGCTTGGCATGGGCGGCATGGGAGCGATCTACAAAGCCCGCGATATGGAAGTCGAACGCATCGTCGCCCTGAAGGTAATTCGCCCCGATCTTGCGGGCAATCCCGCCATTCTGGCGCGCTTCAAGCAGGAATTGGTCCTGGCACGGCAAGTCACACACCGGAACATCGTCCGCATTTACGACCTGAACGAAGCCGACGGCGTGAAGTTCATCACCATGGAGTTCGTTGAGGGTGAGGACTTGCGTTCGATGCTGGTACGCCATGGCAAGCTGCCTGCGGAGGAGGCCGTCGAAATCATGCTGCAAGTCTGCGCCGGCTTACAGGCGGCCCACGCCGAAGGGGTGATCCATCGCGACCTGAAGCCCAGCAACATCATGCGTGATTCATCGGGCCGGGTGGTCATCATGGACTTCGGTCTGGCGCGAAGCGTCCAGGGCGATGGCGTGACCCAGACCGGCATGATGATTGGAACGATGGAATACATGTCGCCCGAACAGGCGATGGGTAAGGATTTGGACGCGCGCTCGGATGAGTTTGCCGTCGGCTTGATCTTTTATGAACTGCTCAGTGGCGTCATTCCTTTTCGTGCGGAGAGCGCGATTGCCAGCCTGGTCAAGCGCACGCAGGAGCGAGCCGTTCCGCTGCTAGCGGTTAATGCCAGCATCCCTGCCGAGTTGAGCATGATCGTTAGCAAGTGCCTGGAGCGCGATCCTGCAGATCGCTTCTCCACCATAGAGGCGCTAGCGGATGAACTGGAGGTCTGGCGGGGGCAGAAGCCGCGGAGCGCGTCCCTAGTGATGGCGCGTCCGGCCGCCGGCAAAGCCACGCCTGTTGCCGCTAAGCGCATTCCAACCAGGTGGATCGCGGCCGGCGTTGCGGCGATTGTGTTGCTGGTAGCAGCCGTCGTAGGCGTTCGTTATGCAAAGCGCCCTGAAGGTTCGAGGGCTACGCAAGTGGTAATCC
>JASHXK010000222.1 GCA_030043575.1 Terriglobales bacterium | reverse complement strand
AAGGTGGTCGTCGCCAATGTCCTGATGATGCAGAATCTCACCGACAGCGCCGGGGTGAAGCAACTGGCGAAGGATTTGGGTGCGGAATACACCATCGATCCGACCGTCACTCCGATGATGGACGGCGACCGGTCGATTCTGAGCCTGGGTCTGGGCGTGCCTCAGCTGAAAGATGTGTTTCGTAACTCCGACATGGTGGGCGATGTGGACGAATTTTGCGCGCCGCCTCCGCCGGTGAATGACGACGTAATGGAGGAGCTCCCGTGCAGCGCCGGACACACGGCATGTTACATCTCCCCCTATGGCGATGTGTTCCCCTGTGTGCAGTTTCCCCTGCCCAGCGGCAATGTTCGGCGTCAGCAGTTTCTCGACATCTGGAATCATTCCGAGCAGCTGAAGGACGTTCGCTCGATTACCGCGCGCCATCTGCCGGTATGTTCCGGTTGCAATCATGTCGGCACCTGCACGCGGTGTCCTGGCCTGGCGTACATGGAGGGCAACATGCGCGGCCCTTCCACTCAGGACTGCGAAAAGTCATTTGCCAGGACAGGCATTCCCTCGGCAAATATGCTGCTGAAGCAGGACCGCCAGACCAGAAGCCGCAGTAGCGTGCAGTTAGTACAGATCGCGTGCTGATGGTAGAGACGGCAAGCTCAAGGGCAGGTTACAGGACGCAGCTTTAGAGTTACGCGCTCGGCTTTAGGCGCTGAGGTCTTCCGACTTCAGCGCCTGCTGCGTTTCAGAACGGGGAAAACTCCCTCAACCCCCGGGGCTTTGGGCAACTGGCTCCCGTTCAAGGGGACAGGCGTGACCAACTTTTTTTCCATGGTGGTCCCAGCTGGTCTCTCCGGGCGCTGGAGATAGCAATCCAGCATTTTCAACTGCCGCAGCAACGCGTTTTGGCTTGCCCGTGCATAGCGTTGGAGAATCTGTATTTGATTAGGATAGTGGACAAATTCCGATGGGTGGGGTTGTAATTTGTCGGCCCGATCGTTGAACAGTTTCTCCGACCGTAACGCACGTAGCTGCCGCCAGTATTCCAGCACAACACCGTCGACTAATATCAAGACGCGCACATCGTCGCGGCCGTAGAAGTCTAGGAGATGCTCGCGCAGCTCATCGAGTTCTGGATCCAGCAGTTTGCCATCCTGCGAGCGTGGCAAGTGGGAAGAGAGGATCCCATGTTTCACTGCATTTAGGCGGCTGTGGTTTTTGCCCGCCCGACTACGGGGCCCAGTGGATTTCTGCGCGTTAGCGCGGTTGGCCGCTACTTTGCGTTCCGAAGTTGCGGGTGATGCTTCAACAGCGCTGGGGCTGTCGTGGCTTAGTTCTGCCATTAGTATTCTCCTTTCGCGCCTAGAGCGGAATTAAAGGGCCAGTTAACAGTCCACCGGCCCCGCGCCCCGGAATAAGCAACATGAATAGATACTGGAAAATTGAGTCTAGGCAGGGAATTCTTGCAAAATAATTTTGACGCAGGACTCGCCGAAAACTATTGCGAAACGAGCCAACAACTCATTTGTTTTCAGCAGATACAAAAGTGGGGTGGCGCTTATCGCGTGTCCGAAACCAAACGCCGTAGGCAAGCGGATCAGATGAGATCGAACTCATCGGCAACACCGCGATCCGAGCTCGGTTTTGAGGAATCGACACTCTACGCAGGATTGTGAGAAGTCATTTGCCAGAACAGGCATTCCCCCGGCAAATATGCTGCTGAAACAAGGGCAGGTAATGAGAAGCTGGCAGGCGGCAGGAAGCGGCCAGCTGGTGCAGATAACTGCTTCGGTCTGACAGCGCCGCACCAGTCCCAAGCCGCAACCGTGTCCTACAATAAACGACGTGATCCCGGTAGCAGGTGGAGCAGGCTACATCGGTAGCCACTCAGCCCGCGCTCTAAGTCGTAAGCACGAGATTGCAGGAAGCCGAACGCGATCCGTCAACCGGCATGTGCCTTAACCGTCGGAGCCAGTGACCCACCGCTGTCAGAAGTGCGGGGCGAGCAAGACCGACCCGGTCTTCCACCGCAGAGCTGTGCTTTACATTCTGGCTCGCCGCTTCGGTTATGAGTTGCGTCAGTGCGCCCAGTGTCGCCGCTTGCGCCTGCTGGATCGGCACTCCACAGGAAGCGTGCATGAAGGATCGGCCCATGGCGATGAAACGGTGAGGCACGAGGAAGTCTTGGCGGACGCAACAGCCGAAGTGACGAGCACGGCCTCGCATAGGAGGTCCGATCAGAGCAAAGCCGACAGCTTTGCCGTTGAGCGATCTCACCACCACTCCAGCTGCCCGGAATGCGGCGGGACGGTCTACAGACGCTCGCGCCGGCGGTGGCTGGAACGTCTCTTGCATCAGCCGCAGATGGCCCGCTGTCAGGCTTGCCGTCACCGCTTCCCGCTTCCGAAACACCACAAACATCCCTCAAGCCAGGCGCTAAAGAACCTGTGATAAGGCCGCGCTTTCACTGATTTGTGACGTTATGCATGCCAAGCGGTCACAGGTCAGTCGCCCTTCTTATCTCAACCAATTTGGCCATACTCGATGGCTGCATCTGCCCGCTAACCCCTCCAGAACGATCTACCTCCCGACGGCGGCTGTCCCAGCCTTCTTACTTCCCTCCTAAATCCCCCGGCATCTGGCGTGCTTCTGGCACCTAGGGCGCACTCCTGATGTGCCGGCTCTGCTTGCGGACTAGCTTCGCCAGTTCCCTTCCGTTCGTCTAGCTTACCCTCTTCAACTCCCTTTTACTTGCGTAGCGGCAGGTCCTCGTCTCGGCATGGGGGTATCACCATCCTTGGCTGCTGGGCGCTTCGCAGTGGGATCTAAACAGAGCCAGACGGCGGAATCTGGTCCAAGGTGAAGGAGGGGGCGCTCACGGGAGATCTGCGGGCTGCGGTGGAAGCCGACAGAACCACGCTGACGCTGACGCGCAAGGATGGGCAGGGAGGTGCATTGGAGTAAGTGGTCGGCTCATCCTTGCATACGTTTCAGCGCGGCCCGTGCCTCCGCGATCTGCGGCAGGCGCGAATTGTACTTGGCGTACGGTGCCAGGAACTTCTGGTATTCCCGGATGGCGTCTTCGCGTTTGCCAGTCTGCTCGTAAACTTGCCCGAGGTAGAAGTGGCTGAGCTGTTCAGTGAGCAGAATCATCGGGTACTGGCGCACGCTGCGGTCGTACGCAATTGCTCTCTTCAATTCGCGTTCTGCACCAGCATAGTCTTTCGCCAGCAGACGAATCCGTCCGCGCACAAGATAACCCTCAGGCCACGGCCAATTGCCCATCTTCAACTTTGGCGAGATCCGCAGCGCGGTGTCCCGGTCGGCACTTCTCAAGGCCACCAGTGCTGCATTCCAAGCACGCCTGTTCTCGATGACCCTGGCTGGAATGTCAGGATTCGCTTCTGCGTATTGCTGCAAAGCCGCCTCGGCACCAGCTTCGTTGCCTGAAGCGGCCTCTAACAGTGACACCGCGATCTCCTCCTGTTCGTTAGGCAGTTTCTGTTGGCGGGCAAAGGCCAACCCCGGTTGTTCTTGCCCCAGCAGAAATGCGAGACTCGCATAAAGGCGAAGCGCTTCGACGGCATTAGACGCCTGCCCCGCCTGCAGAAAGGCGAGAACCGTGTTTGCGTACAATGGCAGAGCTCGCTCCGGCATGCCTTTTGCCTGTGGCAACTCGGCCTCAAAAGCTGGGAACTGCAGCTGAGAAAAGCCTGTAACACGCTCCCCGTAACGATGTAACTCCGCGGTGGCGAGGTCGTAATTACCCTGGTCGGCATAGGTCAGAGCTAATTCCGCCCGCGTGATGCCCCCATCGAAATCAGGATCCAACTCCAGGGCGTGACGATACGCAGCAACCGCTTCTTCATCACGCCCGAACGTGAACAGCACGTCGCCGCGTGTATCCCAAACATTAGGCTCATTCGCGCCCAGATGCGCCTGGTACTGGTCACAAGCCTCCAGAGCGGCGGCCTCGTGTCCCGCGCTAGTTTCCTCGTATGCCAACATGTTGTACAGTTCAGGGTTGTTGGAATCGAGCGCGATAGCCTCGCGCTCCACTGCGACACCGCGCTCAGCGTCATCGCCATAAAGAGCGCCCGCGAGGTAGAAAGGTCCGACTCTTGGTGCTTCCCGCGCAAGCTCTTCGGCGGCCTGAATGTGGCCGTCCTCGTCGCCCAAACGCTCAGCCCTCCAAGCCTGAATCATGAGTCGCTGCGCACGCGGTAATCGGGATGCCAGCCCCTCCGCGATGCGAACTGTCTCGACGCTCTTGGTCTCATTGCTCACTACGTCATAACACACACTCATGCCGTAATAGGCCATCGCGAACTGCTGATCGAGGCGCACCGCCTCCTCATATTCACGAAGAGCCTTCTCACACTGGTATTCTTGCCGGTAATCTTCCCCAGCCTGGTAGTGACGCATGGCGCCAACGTTGGAAGTCATGACGTCCGCAACCTGAGGAGTGCTCGCCAGCAGTTGCGACGCTGGCAACGTCCGCTCCGCCAGGCGAGCCGTCATTGCGTCCACCATCGCGAAGATGCCGTTGATGTCCTCGCTCTCCACTTTGTCGGAGTACAGGATCTTGCCGGTGCGCGTGTCTTGCACATGCAGATCAACTCGCAGCTTTGACGTGCCCAGCTTCATCAAGCTTCCGGTGACGAAGGCATCAGCCCCGGCATCGCGTGCTACATCCAGCGCCGCGTCCGGCGGAAGCTCAGCCGCGTCCTGCTGGCCTTTGCGCTTGATCGCGCGAGAGACCTGCTCGCGCGAGAGCACGTCCATACCTTTCACTTGCGAAAGATTCGTGGTCAAGAGTTCGGGCAATCCGTTATCGAGCCAGTTCAGTGATGCATCGCCCGACATGTTGCGAAACGACAGCACGGCAATAGACTTGTTCTCCATCACCATGGAAGCCGGCAGTTGTTTCCAAATCCTTCCACGCAGCAGCAATCCGGCGGTAATGGCAAGAAGAATAACAACGGTCGCCCCCGTAGCTATCCATAGCCTCGCTCGCTCCGCCCGGTTCCGACGGCGTTGCACTGCCTGCAGATCAATGCGGATATCCGCAGCGGTCTGGTAGCGCCGTTCGCGATCCTTCTCTACGGTCCTATCGATGATGCCGACCAGTTTGGCAGGAACCGCAGCATTCAGTTCCCGCAACGAAACCGGTGAGTCGTGCAGAATAGCATCATGCACTTGGGCCGCTGTCTCGCCGCTGAAGGCGCGCTGGCCCCCGGCCATTTCGTAGAGGACCAGGCCAAAGGAGAACAGGTCGCTGCGCGCATCGAGCTTTTCGCCACGCACCTGCTCAGGCGACATGTAGCCCGCCGTGCCCACGGCGATGCCAGTGCGGGTAAGAGTATCCTCGCTACCGTAGGCTAGGCTCGATGCCTCGCTGCTTCGCGCACTTGAAATGAGAGGCGGGATTTCTGCGCTCGTCATGGTCTCAGCATCGGGATCCGGCTCTTTCCCACCGTGGAGCAGCAGTTTCGCCAATCCGAAATCCAGAATCTTCGCCTGGCCCGAAACAGTTATGAAAATATTCGCCGGCTTGACATCGCGATGAAGGATGCCCTTCTCGTGTGCTGCCTGCAGCCCATCGCAAATCTGGATGGCGATGTTCAGCAACTCATAGGTTGGCAGCTTCTTCTGCTCGCCGGCAAGTGTGGCCAGACGATCGCGTACCGTCTCGCCCTCCAGCAGTTCCATCACCAGTACAGGCTGCTCTTCGCACTCCTCAATGTCGTAAATGGTGCAGATGTTGGGATGGTTCAGCGCCGAGGCCGTACGCGCCTCCCGCTCAAACCGTTGTAGTGCGACCGGGTCTCTCGCCAGCTCTTGCGGCAGGAACTTCAGGGCAACGCGGCGACCCAGCTTCAGGTCCTCCGCCCCATACACCATGCCCATGCCACCACCGCCAATTACATCCAGCACCCGGTAATGCGAAAACCTCCTGCCAACCAACGACGCTGGCGCCTGCTCCGCGACGACACCGAGCGGCGTTGTTACTACGGCTTCGACGGGAGCCAGGAGACGATAGCCACGCCGAGGTATGGTCTCGATGTATCTCGGTTCTTCCGCAGTATCGCCCAATAGCTGGCGGACGGTCTTGATGACGGTGTTGATACCCTGTTCAAAGTCGACGATTGTGTCGTTTGGCCAGAGCTGTTGCTGGATTTCTCGACGGGTAACTAATTCGTTGCCGTGCTCGATGAGGATGTTCAGCAGCCGGCGCGGTTTGTCCGAGAGCCTGACGGATGGCCCGCTGCCGAACAGTTCTCCAGTTTGGAGGTCGAACTCAAAGCCTCGCAAGCGGACCCGCGCTGGCAGGGTGTCTTCCACGAGGTTTCCTGTGCTTTGAGACAAGTTTACTATCGCGGGCTTCAGGGTCCAATCTGAAGCTCGCGGAACCAAACCCGGATTCCATTTTGGGAATGCGACCACTAAGCCTCTGCATTTCAATCTCTTTTCGTCTTCAGCTTTTTTCCATAGAAATCTCAGCTTCCATGCATTGTCTCTGAGTTGCCATTGGCCCATAGTTACTGCGCTTAGAACCGGGTCCGGCGACTCCGAATCAGATCCCGGTTCAGTTCAATCCAGCTTTTGTTTATGGAGGCTTTATGAAACCGAAAATGTTGGCGTTTCTCCACGCTTGTCTTCTGTTTGCCCCGCTGCTGGTTTCCGCTCAGCCGGGCCCACACTACACCGTCATAGACTTGGGCACGTTGGGTGGGACTTACAGCGTAGCCAACGGCATTAGCAACAGCGGCTGGGTGTCGGGTATTTCAGCCTTGCCAGGCGATACAGCTATACACGCAATTGCTTGGCGCAGTGGCGTAATGACCGATCTCGGCACGCTGGGAGGCCCGGACAGTAATAACGCCTTCTTGCCTAACGATTGGGGCGTGGTCACGGGCGACGCCGAGACTTCCACTCTCGACCCGTTGGGCCAGGATTTCTGTGGTTTCGGCACTCATCTGGTCTGCCTGCCGTTTGTGTGGTGGCACGGCGTGATGGTCCCTCTGCCAACGCTCGGCGGCACCAGCGGCTTTGCCGCACAGGCTAACAACGGTGGTGAGCTAGCCGGCGCCGCCTATAACACCACGTTAGACCCAACTTGCATTCCCCCTGAAGTGCAGCGGGTCGAATCTGTGATTTGGGAGGACGGCAGAATTCGGCAGTTGCCAAACTATCCGGGCGACACCGTCGGTGCTGCTCACGCCATCAACGACGAAGGCCAAATCACCGGGTGGTCGGGGAACTGCGCATTCACACTTTTCCATGCCTTGCTCTGGGATCACGGAAGGGCGATTTACCTCGGCTCTCTCGGTGGAGCCATGAATACGCAGGGCCTGGCAATCAATAACCAGGGTCGGGTAGTCGGTTTTGGCGATCTCGCCGGAGATACTACTTTTCACGCTTTTCTTTGGGAACGTGGTGTGATGGCCGACCTTGGGACACTTCTAGGAGACGTGGCGAGCGCTGCTGATGGCATCAACAGCAAAGGCCAGATAGTAGGCGGCTCGTTTGATGCATCGGGCAACACGCGCGGCACCATTTGGCAAAACGGCGTAATTATCGACCTCAACACGCTTACTGCTCCCAACTCGCCGATTGTCCTGTTTGGGGACGGAATTAATGACGCGGGCCAGATCGCGGCTGAGATCTACCTACCTGACACTGGCCAGGTGCACGCCGGCTTGCTGATACCCAGGGGCCGGGGCGATATTGATAGCGTCGCATCGACGTCAGCAGGAGAAGTTAATCGAGCACCTAGCATTGTGATGCCGGAAATCGCGCGTCAGTGGATGCAGCGGCGTGTGCCCTACGGCAGATTCAATGCAGGGCCTCACAGGCCGCGATGAAGCCACCCAGGATCAACCAGACGAGCACAGGTCGCCAAGTCGGTACCATGCCGCCCGCTGTTTGGGCGGCTTTTCTTTCGCACTATGCCGAAGGTGGCTTGGTCGTAACTTTTGCCGCCTGGCGATAGCACTCAGAATGCTTCACCGAAGGGACTGCCTGGCAGTTAGCGACCATGCCCTTCACCTCGCGAGCGATGTATAGGCGCGGCGCGCCGATGGAAGTGAGCTGATAACGGAAGTCCCGGTTATGGGACCCAGCCTGCAAGCTTCGACGGCGAGTGGTTGCCCATTGTCGGCGATCTGGCGGAGAAGCAGGCCGGGGGCGTAGATTATTTTTCTGTAGCAAATCTGTCGGGAAGAAAAAGGGACGCGGGCCACTCATCTCACGAATTCGAGGTGCGCGCAATACGAAATCTCTCGGTGTTCGTTCTCATTGTGTTTTTTGCGCTGTCTGCGGGCGCTCAGGTAGGTAACGAACTATGCCAGGCCGAAGCAAACCAACCGGCGCTCGGTCCCGGCGGGCAACTGGAGGGCAGCAACAACTACTGGATGGTGGGCCTGGAAACCTCTAAGCGTAAATGCGTGCGTCTCGAATCTCCCTCCGTGAAGATCAAGGTGCATTCGGACATGAGCGTCGACCAGGATGGATTCGACTTCCGATTCAACGTAAACGCGCTGGCCTCTGCCAAGTATCCCAACGGAACCGATGCAAGCGGCAAAGGCCCGGCACTCGCATGGTTTTCGAGCTTGCATTTTCCATGAACTTTCTTCATGATTTCGGGGCGTCACACAGGAGCGAATGAATAACTACTTTCCGCAGAGACATCCAGGTTGCAAGGTTAACGATGGTTGCAGTTGTCTTGTTTGCAGGTGCAGCCTTTAGCCCAGCATCGGCACAAACCCGCTACGAGACCGTTCACAACGGGCACAAGATTATCGTTCCGGAATCCAGCATCCCCCGGCCCGGTCGCCCACACACGAATTACTTTTTTGTCGACTCGGATAAACCATCCCCTCAGCCTCCGCCGGGTAACGAAACACCTGGGTCAGTAGCCTGCGTATACAAGTTGGTGTCCGGACCCAGCGGCTGCCCGATTGCCACCAGCACAACCGTGCCCACCGGTGGGATCGGCGCCATTGCCGTCGTGGACGCCGGTTACTACCCGACCGCACAGTCAGACCTGGACGCCTTTGACTCCTACTTCGGCATTGCGGCTACGACCGTGAATCAGGTCTGGACGGGCTCGACACAGCCGCCGACTTACGGCGATTGGGAGGTCGAGGAAGCACTAGATATCGAGTGGGCCCATGCCATGGCACCGGCGGCCAAGCTGTTCCTGGTGGTATCGACCCTGTGTACAAGCCCGTCGTGCACTACTGATCCGACTTGGCAAGCGGTGCTGCTTGCCGGACAGCTGGTGGCTCAGAACGGCGGCGGCGTGGTCAGCATGAGCTTTGCCGATTCGGAGATTCCTCAGGAACTTTTAACGGATGACTACTTCACGACCCCGGGAGTTGTCTACTTTGCAGCCGCCGGCGATGGGGGACTCGGGGAGAGTGCCTATCCGGCAGCGTCACCGAACGTTGTGGCGGTTGGAGGAACCTATTTTAACCGCGACGGTAACGGAGACTTCACCTACGAGCAGTACTACACTGGCGGCGGAGGGGGAGACATTAGTCCCTACGAGCCGCGTCCCAGCTATCAGAATGACGTTGCCACCATCGTGGGAAGCCAACGCGGATATCCTGATGTCGCTTCCGACTTTTGCTGTACGGCCATTTACCTCCAGGGAAGCTGGGGTTCGGTCGGAGGCACCAGTTGGGCCTCTCCTACCTTTGCCGGAATCGTGAATGCGGCCGGCGAACAACAACGGTCGTCCTTGGCACAGCTCACCATGATGTACAGCGAGCTGCTCAATCCCCTCGAGTACCGTGCTGCTTTCAACGACATCACCCAGGGTGCTCCGCAGTGCAAAGTTGGTTGGGACCTGTGCACCGGCCTCGGTTCCGCCCACACTTACGCCGGCAAGTAAGCACAAGGGCCTCGACTTGAGGACAGCGTGTAACTCGACTCGGTCAGTGGAGATGTATATCGCGGCGGCAGATGGGACGGCACTCCCTTACTGCCGCCCAGCCGAGCGGGAAACAAAGGTGTGGCCTCCAGCTGGCGTTATATCCGCATAGCACAACTAACTCCCGGAAGGCGCTGATTTCGCCAACTGGTCTCTCGCCGCCGGCGCCAAGCCTCTACTTTCAATCAATTAGGCAGTAATCCAAGATTAAGTTGCGCTTCTAGCGAGGTGTGATAATGTCCCCCCGCAGTAGCGCGAAGGAGAATTCTGTATGGCGCGGATGGCAGTTTCGATTTTTGACATCAACTTGAAAGTGCGAGCCGTGGTGGTCGCGCTGGTGGCCGTTTTCGTGACAGCTCTCACAATTTCAACCGCACACGCGCAAACTTTGACCGTCTTACACACTTTCACCGGCGACCCGGACGGACAGGAGCCTATCGCCGGCGTCACCATGGATGCGGCAGGCAATCTTTATGGCACAACCTACATGGGCGGCCAGTACGGCGGCGGGTTGGTTTATAAGCTGACTCGCAGAGGATCCGGCTGGACGCTGAGTCCGCTCTACAGCTTCCAGGGCGGCAATGATGGGTTTGGACCCGAGGGAGGCGTAACCATCGGCCCCGATGGCAGCTTGTACGGCACCGCCACCAGCGGAGGACGGTATGGTGCGGGAACGGTGTACAAGCTCTCGCCTCCGGCGACGGTCTGCAAGGCAGTGCTTTGCCCGTGGACTGAAACTCCGTTGTACCAATTTACCGGTGGTGCGGATGGTGGCTATCCCACGGATGCGCCGACTTTTGACACTGCCGGCAACCTGTACGGCACTGCCAGCGCCGGCGGCACGGGAAATAACGGAGTGGTTTTCAGACTCACGCCTTCCGAGAACGGTTGGATCGCTAGCGTGCTCTACGAATTCGCCGGCTCGCCTGACGGCGCTGCCCCATTCAGCAGTGTCACCTTTGATAACAACGGTAATCTCTACGGTACAACCGTAGGGGGTGGAAACAATTATGGCACGGTCTACGAGCTAACGCGCTCCGGCTCCGGTTGGACGGAAAGCCTCCTCTACGCCTTTCAGGGCTCCAATGATGGATTGATTCCCTATGCCGGCGTAGTTCTTGATCCGAACGGGAATCTGTACGGTGCCACTTATAGGGGGGGCGCAGGTGACGGAGGAACCATCTTCAAGCTGATGCCCTCGAACGGCGACTGGACGTTCAGTGTGATCTATAGCCCTGAGCTGCAAGGCGAGGGCGGCGATGCCGGCACGCTGGCGCGCACTTCCAACGGTACGCTTTACGGAACGCTTGCCACCGGCGGCGACATGCAAAGCTGCGAGGAGGGAATTGGATGCGGCAGCGTGTTCCAGTTGTCGCCTTCCGGTGGCGGATGGACATACAGCTCGCTGTATGTATTCACCGATGGCGCGGACGGCGGAAATCCCGAGGGCGGGTTGATTTTCGACTCAGCCGGTAATCTCTATGGCACCACCACTGGGGTGTTTGGCGGAGATGGGAGCGTGTTCGAGCTCACACCGTAATCAACCTGAGTATTCCGACAGCAACGCCTTGACGGCATAGCCCCTTAATCCGAGGTCGTCCCTCGAAGCTTCCGATACGGCGAACGTCCATGGTCCGGCACGGGCTCCTCCGTGGGTTATACTGCCGCTAAGCGGAAACT
>JASHXK010000221.1 GCA_030043575.1 Terriglobales bacterium | reverse complement strand
TGGATGGAGGCATATCAACCGGATCAGAAGGCTCGCGCCGAGTTGGGTTTGAAGCCGACCGACGAGCTTAAGGACAAGAAAGCCTGCGACCAGCTGAAGGAAGCGAATGCGCAGAAGGTCGAGGACGGTATCACCAATCTGCAGAAGGCGCTGCAGCTTCGTCCCGACTACGACGATGCCATGGCGTATCTCAACCTACTCTATCGCCAGCGCGCCGAATACGAGTGTGACGATGCCGAGGCTCGCAAAACGGACCTGAAAACCGCTGACGATTGGGTCGATAAGACCATGGCAACTAAGAAGGCCAAGGCCGAAAAGGCCGGCCCCAGCGGCATCATCACTACGGAGACCACGCAATAACTTCTCGTTCGCTCCGGTATGCTGAACACCCCTCCGAGGAGGGGTGTTTTTGCGTTCCTGCCTTCTCGCCACGTGCAACCGCGGAACATTACTGCCAAAATACGCTTCCGCTCTGTTCCTGTTAGCGGTCGACGGTGCCAAGGAAGTTTAAGATCTGAGAGGCTAAAGCCGCGCTGGATGGGGCACGACTTTCGGATGGCCCAAAAAAGCCCATCCCTTTTCAAAGTGGCGCTAAGTCCAAACCCTCGCTGGTGAGACGCGGGGCAGCTGGAGTCAGGTGCTGCCCCTCGTCGGGTGCGCGTTCTCGGCCAAGAAGGGTGATCGCGCTCCCTAGCTTACGCTTCCCACCGCCGTCGTACTTAGGCACCGTCGGCCTCAGTGTCGCTCGCTACGTACCCGAAGCCGACGGGCCATAAGCAGGGGGATTGGGTCACGTACGCAACTCGCTACGAAGCAATCCGCAGCCCGCAGGCGAGAGAGTGTCCCGCCCTGGGCCGCTCCCTGCGCGAGAGTCGAAGGCCCTTGCAGTCCCCCGCTCTCGTGGCGTTAACAATGCCTGCTGACCCCAACCTCTATCAATATCTAGGGGATGATTTGAAGCTGATTTGCGGATGATCGTCTAAACTACACAAAATATTATATTTAGCACCGTATATGATCGAAGTTATGATCGCTCTTGCGAAGCCCATGTATAATCCAGCACGCAGAGGTCCAGAGTGAAAGGTAGCGAAAAGTTGGCCGATACTCAGGAACTCATTCGCTTTGGAACGTTTGAGCTGAATCTCGCGACCGAGGAGTTGCGCAAGTCAGGCACGTTCATCAAGCTCTCGCCGCAGCCGTTCAAACTGCTCTCCATGCTGGCTCGTCGTTCCGGGCAAATCGTAACCCGGGAGGAAATCCAGCAGGCCATCTGGGGTGGTGAGACTTACGTCGACTTTGAGCAGGGCATGAATCACTGCATTAAGCAGATCCGAAATGCCCTGAACGATAGCGCCGACTCGCCCCTGTACATCGAGACGATTCCGCGCCGCGGCTACCGCTTCCTGGCGCCGGTAGTCACCAAAACCATTCTCGCTCCCGCGCCGCGCGTCGTCGAATCCAAGTCCGGAATTCAGGCTGACGCTACGCCGCCAGCAGCTCAGCCGGAGGCAAAGAGAGCCGCTGTGCCTGTGCTCACGGTCGTCGACCCGGCTCCCGGCTTAAAGCCTGCGCCGGCCAGCGCCGCCGCTTCGCCGCAGATGGCGCCCATCGCTGCGCACGCCGGCTCGGAGCCAGAACCAGCGACCACTCAACCCAGCATCCGTTGGATCGTTATCGGCGTAGCCGTAGGGGTTCTGATCGCGGCCATCGCAGGATGGCTTTATTGGCGCTCGCGCAGAGGCGCCGTCCTCAGTGAGAAAGACACGATTGTCCTGGCTGACTTCGATAACACCACCGGCGAAGCAATCTTCGATAACGCTCTTAAACTGGCCTTGGGCGCGGGCTTGGAGCAATCGCCATTTCTCAATGTCCTTTCCGATGATAAGGTCAAGGAGCAACTGCGCTTCATGGGACTTGCCGGCGACACCAAGCTCACGGAAGCCACCGCACAACAGGTCTGTCAGCGCTCGGGCAGCAAAGCTGTGCTGCTGGGCTCGATCGCCGGCATCGGCGGACAGTACAAGATTGGACTGAAAGCGATCGACTGCAACACCGGCGATGAACTCGCCGCCGAGGAAGCTGATGCCGGCAGTCAAAAGCAGGTGCTGCCCGCATTAACCAAAGCCACTCGACGTATACGAGAGAAACTGGGAGAGTCGCTGGCGTCGGTGCAGAAATACGATACTCCGGTTGAGCAGGCTACCACCTCGTCACTGGACGCGCTCAAGGCCTATAGCCTGGGCGTTAAGGCAGCGGACACCCAGGGATACGCGGCCTCGATCCCTTACTTCAAGAGCGCCATCGATCTGGACCCGAACTTTGCCATGGCTTACGCGCGGCTGGGCACCGAATACTACAACCTGAATCAACCTACCCTGGCTGCGGAATACACCACCAAGGCCTATCAGCTGCGCGACCACACCAGCGAGCGCGAGAACCGCGAGAAGCTCTACATCACCGGGCACTATCACGACATGGTGACCGGCGACCTGTTACAAGCCATGGCCACTTATCAGTTATGGCAACAGGCTTACCCGCGCGATGAGAGCCCTTATGTGGACCTCAATTCCTGTTACAACACCATCGGCAAATACGAAGACGCGCTGGAGCAGGCCAAAGTGGCGCTGGAGCTGGATCCGGCCAATTCACTCAACTACAACAATCTGATCCTGAGCTATCTCTATTTGAATCGGCTGGAGGAAGCGCGCGCGGTTGTGGATCAGGCCCAGGCGCGCACGCTGGCTATTCCGGCGCTGTTGTCTGCCATGTACGAGATTGCGTTCCTGCGTGGCGATACGGCGGCCATGTCGCAATACGTCGCTACCGCCAGCGGCCACCCGGGCATCGAAGACACCTTGCTCTCCATGGATTCGGACACGGAAGCCTATTTCGGACGGCTGGCATCAGCACGCCAACTGACCGAAGCGGCGCGCGAGTCTGCGATTCGGTCTGGCTCCAAAGAGACGGCGGCGCTTTGGCAGCTAACCGGCGCCCTGCACGAAGCTGAAATTGGCGATCCCCAGCGCGCGCGACAGGACGCCAACGAAGCACTGGCCGCGAGCTCGGGTCAAACCGTACAGATTCTGGGCGCGCTGGTACTGGCTCGCAGCGGCGATCACAAGCGGGCCGAGTCGATCGCCGATCAACTGGTCCAACAATACCCTGCCAACACCCTGGTCAACGACTATTGGGTGCCGACGATACGAGCGGCGGGCGCTCTCGACGAAAAAAATCCCGCTGCCGCCATCGAGGCGCTCAAGCCCGCCATTCCCTATGAAACCGGTGCACCGTTAGCAGGCATCGCCTTCTATCCGGTTTACCTGCGGGGACTAGCCTATCTCCAGCAGCGGCAGGCGCCGCAGGCGGTCGCTGAGTTTCAGAAGATGCTGAAGTATCCCGGGGTGATATTGAACTTATCCACCGCAGCTCTGGCCCATCTGCAACTGGCTCGGGCGCAAGCTATGAGCGGAGATAAAGCAGCAGCGCGAAAATCCTATGCGAAGTTCCTCTCGCTGTGGAAAGATGCCGAGCCCAACCTAATGATTCTTAAACAAGCCAAGGCGGAATACGCAAAGCTGCTGCATTGATCTCTCGAACCGAGGCTACAAGAAAAGGCCGGCGCACTTTCGCACGCCGGCCATAGTTGAAGGTTGTTCATCAGTTAGTCGGCACAATCTTCCAAACGTCGCCGCAGCCAGTGCTGCCGTTGCTGCCGCAGTTATTATTGGCTCCGCCGAACAGAGCCGTGCCGTAGATGTTGCCGTTGGAATCCAGCACCACTCCGCCGATAGGATTCCCTCCATCGCTCTCACCGGTGAAGTCGTACAAGTCGGTAAAGGGCCAAGGCATCGAGGCCGACGGCGTAAGTTTGAAAATCTGCCCCGCGTTGTTAAAGGCGCCGCCATTTTGCAATGCTCCATAGAGATTGCCGTTGGAATCCCGCGCTAAGCGGCCAACCGCAAACCCATTTCCGATGACGCTGTAGAGCAGGTTAAACGTGTAGTTGCCGCCGCCGGATGGCGAAAGCTCCCACACCGTTCCGCCGCCGCCTGAACCTCCCTGCCAGGTGTTGCCATAGAGATTACCCACCCCGTCCATGACCACGCCGGAGTTGGGATTCTTGCCATCATTGCCGCCTTGGAACGGGTAAAGAATCTTCTCCGTCCAACTGGAGCCCGAGGGTGACAACTCGAAGACTATCCCGCAGCCCTCACCCGCGCAGGCCGTTGTGCTGCCGCCGGCGGCGGTCGTGCCATAGAGGTTACCCGCGGTGTCGAAGATCAAACCGTCAAACGGGCTTGAACCGTCAGTTCCACCCGCGAAGTTCCAAATGACACTCTCCGTATAGGTGCCGTCGTTGTTCGTGAGCTTAAAAACCGTGCCGCATCCGCCAGTGCAGGCAGTCGATTGTCCCCCAGCGACTGTCGTGCCGTACAAGTTCCCCGCGGAATCGAAAATGACCGTAGTAAACGCTATCCCGCCGTCTGATTCCCCGGTGAAGTGATATGGGTCTGGCAGCCGTTTAGTCCATTTCTGAAGTGGAGTTCTTGGCGGCGTCGGTGACGGTCCTACATTGAAAACGATGCCACAACCGCTATCGCCGTCGAAGCTGCAGCTGCCTACCCCGCCGCCCAGGGTCGCGCCGTAGGCAGTTCCATTCGAGGCGATGGTGACCGGTCGCACAGGAAATTCGCCGTCCGTGCTGCCTCCCAAGAAGCTGTAGAGCGGATCGAAGGTCCAGTTCCCGTTCGTCTCCTTGAGGCTGAAGAATGTCCCGCATCCCGTCAGGCCGGAATACGAACAAGTCCCGGTGCCTCCGGCTCCGGTGCTTCCGTAGAGAACGTTACCGGTTGCGTTGAAGACCAAACCGGCAAATGGATTGGAACCGTTGTTCCCGCTGCTGAAGCTATGCAGCACGCTGTAGGTTGACGCGGGTATTGCCATGCCGAAGAAATCCTCGCCAGTACTCGCAACCGGAGTCGCCGTTCCGGTCATGATGTTGATTGAGTAAAGCTCGCCCGCTTCACTGTCACTAAACAGTTGAGGTTGGTCACTTACGACTGCGTACGTTAATGAGGTAAGGCCTCCGACGCCGGTACTGCCGATCACGGTCGCGGCGCCCGTAGAGGTGTTGAGAGAATACAGATTCTCACCCGCAACAGCGTATAGAGAGGGGCCATCCGATGAGATATTCGCGGCCCCGCCGGGAAGGCCCGTCGCTCCAATCAGGGTGGTAGCCCCGTTGCTTGCATTCACGGAATATAGGTTGCCGTCCGCGCCGACAGCGTACAACCCACCCGTCGTGGAACCGAAATCCACATAACTGCTAATGGAGCCACTGCCAATCGCCGTGCACGTGCCGGCTGTGACGTTTATCTGGTAAAGAGTACTGCCTGTGTAAAGACCGCCATACAGATTACTACCCAGTCCGCCCATGCCTGCGAGTGCGCTGCAACCGGGACCGATTGCGGTAAATGTTCCCGACGTCAAGCTCAGTGAGCCGAATTGGCCCCCGCTTGTCATCGCGTATACCGTGCTCTGCGCTTGCATTGTGGGTGCTATCGCAACCAACAGCGCGAGGCATAGAAGTGGAATCCACGCATTCCTCAGAATGCGCACGAGGGTTGATCCTGTGTGACGCATCGTTGTTCTCCTGTTTGAATTCTGTCGAACACCTGAGCGGGCCGAGGGAGTTGACCGTCTATCCCCTGGGAGCGAGTGGCGCATATCTTATGAACAAACAATCCAGCGGTCAAGCTTGAAATTGAGCGGGAACTTAAAACTCCAAAGAGAAATTTGCAGTTGGCGGGATTGCGACTTCTTCAACCCTTGATAGTGGCACCGCTACAGCCATCCTTTGGAGCGCGCTATTCGCGCCGCTTCCACACGGTTGGCTGCACCCAGCTTGCTGATGGCCTCCGACAGGTAGTTGCGGACGGTTCCTTCCGACAAGTTCAGCTCCGTCGCAATGTCCAGCGTCGCCATACCTTCACCGGCAAGACGCAGCACCTGACGCTCGCGATCGGTCAGGGGATCGGGCTCGTCGCTCCACGCCTCCGCGGCCAGTTGCGGATCGATGACGCGCAAACCCCGATGCACACGCCGCACCGCATCGGCGAGCTGCTCCGCAGGCATGTCTTTGAGCAGATAACCTGACGCGCCCGACTCCAGCGCGCGCCGCAGATAACCGGCTCGCGCGAATGTCGTGAGAATGATCACTCGCACCGGAACATTGCGGCGCTTCAGTTCCGCGGCAACTTCCAGTCCGGTGAGTGCCGGCATCTCGATGTCTGTGATGAAAACATCGGG
>JASHXK010000220.1 GCA_030043575.1 Terriglobales bacterium | reverse complement strand
GAGGCCACGGAGTTGGTGGGGAATGGCGGTCTGACAAACAGTCGGAGAAGGTTGCTTAGACCCTCGGTGTCCTCCGTGCCTCCGTGATGAAAACTGACTATGACCAAGCGCATCCTCATCGTCGGAGCCGGAGCTATCGGCAGCCTGTACGCGTCGCATCTGACGCGCGTGGCCGACGTGTGGATATTTGTTCGGCGCGAAGATCACGCCCGCACGATCAACGAGCGCGGCATCCGAGTCACCGGGCACAGTGAATTCCATACGCATGCAAAAGCGACAAAGGATGTGCGCGAACTGCCTGAGTGTGATTTCGGCATTGTCGCCACCAAGGCCAATCAGACGCGGGAGGCGTTTGCGCCGGTCGCTCATCTCTTGCAGAACGGCGCGGTGCTCTCGGCGCAGAACGGTCTGGGCAGCGAAGAGATCATCGCCGAACTGATGCCGTCGGGCTGGGTTATCCGCGGCACCACATTCATGAGCGGTACCCGCTTCGCCGACGATCACGTGCACTACGAACTCAACACCGCGACGTGGATGGGGCCTTTTGAGCCGACCAACACGCCTTTCGAACGGGTCGAAGAGTTGGCGGGGTTGCTCAACGCGTCGGGGCTGAAGGCGGAGGCGCTGCGCGACGCGCGCCCGGCGCAGTGGTCGAAGCTGATCTTCAATGCCTCGGTGAACGCGGTGTCAGCTCTGACCGGACTGCCGCATTCGCCGCATTTCGCCGCGGAAGCCGAATTCAGCGATCTCGGCCGCCTGCTCCACCAGTTGATCGCAGAAGGGAGAACGGTAGCTGCCGCGCTTGGAATCGAGCTGCACGAGGATCCCTGGACGATGAACTGCATTGGCGCACAGACGAACCATCCGCCGTCGATGCTTTACGATGTTCGTCATCACCTGCCCACCGAGGTGGATTTCCTCGGCGGTGCGATCGCTCGCGAGGCCCAGCGCGTCGGAGTGCCGGCGCCGCTGCACACCGCGCTCTACCGCCTGATTAAGGGCAAGGAAGCAAGTTGGTCGTGGAAGAAGGAGAATGTGCTGGAGGCAGTGAACGATGCCGTACCTGATTGACCAGCCCAAACTCGCCCGTGTCCGCCAGCTGATGGTGCGCGACAATCTCGACGCACTCGTCGTCCGTGCGCCCGACAACATCGTCTACCTGACGAATTATTGGTGCATGAAAGGCTACGACATTGCGATCTTCCCGCGCGAAGGTGCGCCCACGCTCATCGCCATCGAGCCGCAGGAAGACGACGCCCGCCGCACCGCATGGACGCAGGACATCCGCCTTTTCAAGGGATACGACGATCGTGACCCGCGTCCGCCGACGTTTCGTTCCCTCGATGTTGCGCTGCAGGTGCTCAAGGAGCGCGATCTGACGGGCCGCGTTGGTCTGGAACTGTCGCAGGGAACGCAATCGGCCGATCGCATGGTGGGTGAGCCGACAACCTGGACACAGCCGTGGTTTGATGCATTCAAGCCCGTAGTGCGCGAGGTAATAGATGCATCAGGCTTGCTGGTTGAAGCGCGCTCGATCAAGACCGATCAGGAGATCGAGCGCATGAAGCTGGCGAACGAACTGGCCGCGCTTGCCATGGAACACACCTTCGAGCGCCTGCACCCGGGCATGAAAGAAAGCGAGGTTGCAGCGATCTTCGAGGGCTTCGTGCACGCGACCGGTATCGGTTTCAAGGGCAAGGTCGAGATGGCACGCGCCTTCACGCTCGTATGGTCCGGCAGGGGAATCCGAACCTTCACTGCGACCGGCGACCGGCCTGTGCAGGAGCATGAACCGACGCTGTTCGAGATTTGGGTTTGCGTCGACGGCTATTGGAACGATCTGACCAAGAATCTTTGTCCCGGTGACTTGTCGCCCGAATATCACAAACTCCTCGATCTCTTGCTTGGCGTCTTCCACGAGGCAGCGGCGTTCGCGAAAGACGGTGCGAGCCTGCCAGGACTTGATCGGCTCATTCGTGCACGAATCTCCGAGGGCGGATATCCCGGACAGCCGTCGCATGCCGTGTGCCACGGTGTGGGAGCTCGCGCCCACGAGCCGCCTTACGCGCACCAGGCCGGAACGGGCAACATCCGCAAAGGTATGGTGCTGGCGATTGAGCCGGGTATTTACTGGCCGGGGGGCGGGGGCTTGCGTCTGGAAGATAACTTCTGGATTACCAGCAACGGCAGCGAGAAGCTGTGTAGTTTTCCTGATGACTTTCGCCTTTTGCATACCACGCACGCCGGAGGGGCCGCTCGCTGATGGCAACCGCCGGCAAGTCCGCTCTGTCTGACAATGTCAGAGATGCCATCCTCAACAGCGTCAGCGAGGATGAGATCGTCTCCATGTGCTGCGAGGTAATCAACATCCCAAGTCCTACCGGGTCGGAGTTGGCGATGGCCGAGTACCTGCGCGTAGCCTTTCAACGGCTGGGACTGAGCATTAGCTGGCAGCAAGTGGAAGACACGCGCGCCAACGTCATCGGACGGCTCGAGGGCAGTGGCAACGGCCAGTGCCTGATGTTCAATGGCCACATGGATACCTCGAATACCGGGGACGAGGGTTTTCTCACCGGCATCGGCTACAAGCCGCATGCCGTTATCAAAGATGGCATGATCTACGGCCTCGGCATTTACAACATGAAAGGCGCGCTCGTCTGCTATCTGCACGCTGTGAAGGCCCTGCTGGAAGCGGGAATCAAGCTGGAAGGCGACGTCATTCTCGGCGCGGTTTGCGGTGAGATTGAGAAGACCCAATGGGGTAGCTTTCAGGGCAAGGAATATCGCGGATATGGTGCCGGGACGCATTACCTCGTTAGCCACGGCGTTCTTCCTGATATGTGTATTCTTGGCGAGCCCACCGACATGCAGCTGGTATTGGAACACGCCGGATCGATGTGGGTGCGCTTCGGACTGACCGGGAACTATGTGCATTCGGCATTTGCGCCAGGCAAGGAAGATCAAAACGCCATTCGACGGATGTACCACGTTGTCGGAGAGGTCATGAAGTGGATTCCGGAATGGCAGGAGCAGGCCCGCTGGGCTGGTCGACCAGGATTTGTGAATATCGGTTGTTTGCAAGGGGGCCATGCGTGGCGCGCCAGCCGCACCCCCGAGCGTGCCGATCTGTTTCTTGACGTGCGTGTACCGCCAACGATCAGCATGACCGACGCCCGCCGCGCGGCGAAAAAGCTGTATCTGACAATGAGGGACAAGCATCCCGAGTACGGCCTGGAGTTCGAGACTTATGTCTCGGTCCCGGGCGCGACCATCGATGAGAACCACCCGATGGTGAAGACCATCGAGCGCAACCATCAACGTGTCATTGGCAAGCCGCCAGTGCGCGATACGGTTCTATGGTGCTCGGATGCATCGGTGCTGTCGCGCTTCGGCTGCCCGACCGTAAACTACGGTCCCTCAAGCGGCCCGCGCGATCACGTAGGAGAGAAGGTGGCGATCAAGACGCTGGTAGACATCACGAAGGTTTACGCGCTGACGGCAGCGGAGATCTGTTTGTAGTATGCCAAGTCCATCCGAAATCCAACGCCGCTATGACAACCTTCGCGCCGCCATGGGCGAGCAGAATATCGATGCGCTGATCGTGTGTGGCAATCAATACGCGGGCTTCGAAGGCGCGGTCTTCTACACTTCCGGCTTTGAGATCGTTCATCGCTACGTCTACGTGCTCATTCCAGTGAAGGGCGAACCGACGCTGGTGTTTCCGCAAGAAGCGCGCTGGATCGGCGATAAGAAGAAGCCGTTCGTTCAGGACAAGGTGTGGGCTGACATTCCCGGCCGCTGGCTGCGCGAGCGCGCGCAGGATGAGGGCTGGAAGCGCGTCGGCGTCTACGGACTCGACTACATTATGGCCGTGCGCGACTATCGCGAACTTCAGCAAGGTGAGTTTGAGCTCGTGTCCTTCGATTTTCACTTTGATATGGCGCGCGCCGTCAAGAGCGAGGAGGAGCTGACCGAGATTCGCGACTCGATGGACATCATTCACGAAGGCTTCTGGGCGTTGCTGGACGGCTTCGCGCCGGGAAAGACCGAAGCGGAGATCATGGCGCCGGCGGTTGAGGTTTTCTTTGCGCGCGGTGCCGGCCCGCGGATGATGAACATTGTGCTCTCGGGCGAGGACGGCGAAGCCGAGGCGCACTTCAAAGTTCCCGGTCATCGCCGCGTCGCCGAGCGCGACCTGATGCTGTACTCGCTGGAAATCGCGGGTGCGGGTGGCTACTGGGTCGAGTTTTCGCGTGCGCTCATCGCCGGCGAACCGAGCAAGCGCACGCTGCAGATGGCCGAAGTGTATCCGGAGGCTATGGAAGCTGCGCGCAAGCTGATGCGCGAAGGCGTGGTCGCCAGCGACGTACATAAGATCGTTGCGGACACATTTGCGCGACAGGGTTTTGCACTGGGACATCTCTCCGGGCACTCGATTGGAACGACGATGATCGAGCATCCGGCGATTGGCGCGAAGAGTCAGGTCAAGTTAAAGCAAAACATGATCTTTTCGTTGCACCCGCAAGTGATCGATCAGGATGGCAAGGTCTGCCTCTATACCCAGGATACCTTTCGAGTGGGTGAAACCGAGGGCGAAAACCTTAGCAACATCCCCTGGAAGTTTTACTCCAAGGCAGACGCACGGCAACTGGCGAACCGGGCATGAAGAAAGTCTTGGTGGTGGGATGCGGTGCGATTGGCAGCCTGTTCGCGGCACACCTAGCTCATGGCGGGGAGGTCGAGGTCTACGCCTTCGATGTCTCGCAGCTGCACGTCGATGCCATTAACCGCGATGGTCTGCGGCTCTCGGGTGCTGCAGACCTCAACGTCCGCATCGCGAAAGCGAACACGAACCCAGCGGAGTTGCCGGTCTGCGACTACGGCGTTGTCGCCACCAAAGCCATTCACACCGCCAGCGCGATCAGGGCTGCCGCACGCTGCTTCGACAACAACAGTGCGGTGTGCTCGGTGCAGAACGGTGTGGGCAACGAGGAGATCATCGCCGAGCACGTGAAATACGTGATTCGTGGCACGACCTTCCCCGCCGGTCACGTAATCGAGCCCGGTCATGTCGGATTCGACATCCAGGGCGATACATGGATCGGTCCATTCGAACCAACGAACACGCCGATCGATCGCGTCGAGGAGCTTGCCGGCTACATGACGCGCGGCGGCATGAACACGATGGCGATGCCGGACGCCCGCGGAGCTCAATGGACCAAGCTGATCTTCAACGCCGCCACCAATCCCGTTGGCGCGCTGACGCGATTGCATCACGGCGCGGCGACGCGTTATGCGCCAACCGGCGAGCTGTTCGAAGCGCTGATTCAGGAAGGCGAGGCCGTCGCGAAGGCGATGGGCGTGAAGCTGCACGGCGACCCGCGACATCTGGTAGCCAAGGGAGCGAACGCTCCCGGAAAGCACAAGGCCAGCATGTTGCAGGATGCGCTGGCGTCGCGAACGACGGAAGTGGATTTCATGAATGGCGCAATTGTGAAGTGGGGCGAGAAGTATGGCGTACCCACTCCGTTGAATCGCGCCATGTGGGCGCTGATGAAAGGGCTGGAGCACGGGTGGGGCGAGCCGTAGGAGAGCCGCTATTCGCTTTGTGCTCTTCGCCAGAAGTTATGCCGCTCCACTGACAACGTGACGAACTGTCTATTTCGGCATCTCCTTTTGCCGATAGGGAAGAGCCAGGGGAAAAGCTGCCAGCCTCTGGCGAAGAGCGAAAGGCGAAAAGCGAAGGGCGATAAGCCGACAAATAACGAAAAGGTATCGACCTAAACATGTCCGTTCCATTCCGCATTGGTGTTTTGCAATTGAGCATGGAGCCGCTGCAACAAACTGTTCGCATGGCGCAAGCCTGCGAGCGCGCCGGCTTTGACATTTTCTGGCTGGCCGAGGCTTATCCCTGGTGGCGCAAGCATGGGTTCGAAGCGCGCTCTTCAACGGCAATTACCGCCGTGGTAGCGGCCCAAACGCAACGCATCGTCATGGGCTGGGGAATCATCTCGCCCTACACGCGGCATCCCGTACAGATCGCCATGGAAGCGCGCGTCATGCAGGATGCAGCGGGCGGACGGTTCCTGCTCGGGCTGGGCGCCTCGAAGATTTTCATGAAGGAGATCGGGGAAGGCGAACAGGGAAGAGAGGTCGGGCCCGCAGTGGTGATGCGCGAAAGCATCGAGATTATTACTGCGGTTCTCGCGGGCGGTCCGGTCGAATATCGGGGCGAAGCGTTTCAAGCCTCGGCGCCTGCCCTCAAGGACGAGGCCCATGCGTCGCGAGCGCGCGTTCCCATCTACATCGGCGCCACGGGCCCGGTGCTGCAACGTCTGGCCGGCTCGCATGCCGACGGACTTCTGACCGCCAGCATCACTACACCCGATTTCATTCGCTACGCCCGGGGCAACATGGAAGAAGGCGCGCGCCGGGCAGGCAAGGATTCTTCATCCCTCGATCTCGGTGGAGTCATCGTCGGCAGCATCAATCGCGACTCGAAGAAGGGCAAAGAGGGCGCACGCGAGATGGCGGCCATGTACCTGGCCAATAAGGTACAGAACATTCGCGGCTCCGCCGACGTGTTACTGGAAAAGGCGGGCCTCAAATTCGAGGAGATTGCGCCGATCGCTGATGCCATGGAAAAGAGTGGCCGCAAAGCCGCCGCTCAGGCCGTCACGGATGACATCCTGATAAAAGTGCGCGCCATCGCGGGCACCCCCGACCAGTGCTGCGAGCGCATCGCCGAATACCGCGCCGCCGGCTGCACCAACATCATGCTGGAGATCTGGGGCGACGATCGAGAGCAGCAAGCCAAGCTCTTCGGCGAAGCGGTGCTGCCAAACTTCCGCTAGGCGACTGCAACAGGGTAGAACTCGCCCGCAAGCCACACGGGCGAGTTCCAGTGGTTACTGCAATAGTCCGTACATCATCACCTGGCCTTGTCCGCCAACAAAGACGTGTCCGTCAGCCACGGTGGGGGCCGAGTACTTCACCGCCAGCGGACCCTGATCGCGCGTGGGATTCTGCTGGGAGTTGTAGAGCTCGGTTGCGAGATTGGTCGCGTTGTAGGCGCGCAAGATCGCGTTCCCGGATGGCTGGGTGTCGTCTTCGACAATCCAGACGATGCCGTTGCTCGTACCGTTGGAGGAGACCCCTGGCGTGGCCGGCGGGAAGCCGAAGGTCTCCGGCGACTGGGAGGTGGGAGCCGTGGAAAGCTGTTCCGTCTGGGGGTTAAACGAGAACACCTTCAAGGCATCATTCGCACCGTTGAAATAAGCATTGTTGTTCCAGAAAGCCTCGCCGCCAAAGACGCCGCCGATTTCGAAGGGCAGAGTTTGTACGATCTGGTCGTCATTGCCCGAGTGCCAATGGCCCATATTGTCGCGATTGACGAGATCGATCGTCCCTTCTTTGCCCACCTGGATGAGCAGATGCGGATAGGGTCCGCTCTGATCAGGGAGCAGAACCACACCGCCGGAGCCGACATCGGTATCGTGTTCGTCGAGGGTCTGCTGATCCCAAGGTGTGAAATAGTCGGCTACGGCAATTCCTGATGCAGACCAGGTAAAGCGGATTACGCTGTCACCGTAATCGATACCTCCATCATTGGCGTCAAAAATTCCGTTGCCGGTTCCGGCATAGATCGAGCCGTTTGCATCGACTGCCGGTCCGGAGCCGCCGCCCCAAATACCGCCCTCCTCGCCGTTGGGAGTATCCGCAAACACGCCGCTCGGCGACAGGGTGGTTTGGTTGAACGACATCAGCCAGCCGTGATACTCGCCAAGATCGCAGTGCGAGGCCCACGAGACCCAAACCTGGCCGTCGGCCAGCAGCAGACCGGGACGCTGCATGGCCAGCAGAGGATTGAAGGCGATGACACCACCTAACGAACCGGATCCCGTCCCGCGCGCGACCGCAATGATGGTGTGCGGGCTAACCTGATCGAGCCCCGTCCTGATATCGATAGCGTGCAGGGTATGGTAGAAGGTGGTGACCTGGGTCAGATTGTTGATTTGTTTAGTTTCGGCCACAACATACAGCGTATTGGTCGCGGTGTCGATCACGGGCGTTCCGGTGATGCCGATCTCCGGCTTGAGGTCGTTGCAATTTACATCCGTGTTGGAGACGGTACTGACGGTAACCTGAGGGTTCAAAGCGTGAAGAAAACTGGTTTGCCACAGTTGCTGCCCGGTGGTCACATCAAAGGCATAAACCTGGTCATGCTCGGTCGCCACATAAAGCACTTTGTGGGGGGCGCCGTTGATGGTGACGTTGGGCACGTACAGCGGCTGCGCGTAAACGTAGCCTTGGACGGAAAAGATAGACAGCCTCCCGAACTGCGAGGCATTGACGTTGCTCAGGGTGAGGGTAGTTTCGTTCGGGTTCATACCTGAACGGCTGGTGTCATATTGATAGGTAGTGACTGCAACCTGCGCCGGCAGTAGCGAACTGCACAGCAACACGAAGAAGGGAACAACACGACTCCAAGTCTCTTTCATTGAGACCTATTGCTCCTTTGCGATGAAATTTGCCGAGGCAGACAACAACCTCTGCGCATAAGTTGGCCCATTACGACAGGAAATGGCGCTTGCAAACTGCTCAAATTTGGGGGTAATGGCATTATGCGGGTAAATCAGGATCGGCACAACATGATTCTTTGCCAACCGCACGCAAAGGCAGGTATTGGACA
>JASHXK010000219.1 GCA_030043575.1 Terriglobales bacterium | reverse complement strand
ATCGCCGCCTGGCGTTACGAATCTGTTTGATGTCGGTGCACTTAATTCTGCATTGGGCGCATTGGCCTCTACTGCGATTCCTCGCGCGAACATACGCACACTTTGCGAAGCTTGTGCATCCGACATTTGTCTGGTATCAGGATGTCCGAATAGCATCCGATCAATCCCTTGCTGCCAGCGTGGATCATCGCTTATGGCACGCGCCTCATCCGTGGCATTTTGGAAATCTTGCGGCGTAGCATTTGGATTGGCGGCGACTTTCCCAAAGATCTGCCCAACGGTCGCCCGCTGTTGATTGGTGAGCGCAAGTAATGCTTGCCGATTCTGAATGACGGAGGTTGCGTTGCTGGTGGCCTGCCCGATGTACTGCTGCCCATAGGTCGGCGCAACGGCCATCGCGCCTGCCTGGAATTTCTCGGTATTCAAGCTCCCATCATCGTTGCGGTAGGTCGGATCCTGCGCAGCATTGCGTGTGAATGCCGCAAGGGCTTGAAGCTCCGAATTCTGCTGCTGCGCCTGTTGAGCCTGCGCCGTTTGAGTTGCGAGCTGCTGACGCTGCTGCTGGATGCCGAGAATGCTCGAGAGCGGTGAGAGCGTCGTATTGAGCGTCTGCCCGATCGGCGGCGGAGGCTGAATCTGGGTGGCAACGGGAGTTGTGGCAAGGTCCGCCATTATTGAATTCCGAACTGATCCCAAATACTCTGCTGCTCTTGGGCTCCGGTTTGTGATAGCGAGTTCGTGAGACCCGCTAAGCCGCTGTTTCCTTGATTCTCAAGCGCGTACAGCGTACCCAGGGACCCTAGGCTCGAGAGTGATCCACTGATGGCATTTGCAGCGCCCACCGTCCCAGCCGCAGAGGCTGCTCCGGCTCCAGCAATCGCGCTCCCCTCGCTTCCTGCGATCTGCGCGCCCGTCTGGCCAGTGAGCGAGGCAGCGGATTGCCCTAGCCCCGCAACGCCCGCGAGGCGGCTGTAGGCGTTCATCTGCTGCGTCTGGTACTGGTTGAAGGCGTTGTTGTAGGCGGTATTCGCGTAGTTCTGGTTGTACTGCGCAAGGTTCGTAAGCGCCGCACCCGAAAGTGCGCCCTGCCCCCCAGACATCGAGTTCAAAAGCCCGCTCTGCCCCTGCTGCAGCTGGAACTGGTAGGCCGGTGAATATTGCTGCATGTACGAGGCGGTGAAGGGCTGGGAGAGCGAGCCGTAGCCGACCCCTTGAGCCTGCTGGCTCGTATTCGCCGTGCCGACTCCTAAGCCCTGGTTCAACGCATTAAGCGCGCCATATCCGCCTTGGATGTACGGCTGCTCGAGGTTGATGATGTTCTGCTGTTCGTTCGCCTGGATCTGAGCGGCTTGAACCTCGGCGCCTGCTTGAGTCTGTGCAGCCGATTGTGCGCCGCCTGCGCTTATCACGCCACCTGCGATGCTCCCTACAGCAGCTGCTGCAAGACCCCAAGGCATCAGTGCGCCCTCCCTCGCAGGCACACGATGAGCGTGATGCGCTCACGGTCTGATTCGTTTGTCACCCAGTGCGGGCGCGAGTTGTCGAACCAGAATAGATCCCCGTCCATCGTCTGAAGCTCGGAGTCCTCGAAACAGAAGCGCTGCTGATCATCGGCACGCACGCATACGGCGAGCTTTTCCGTGCACTGCGCGTGCCAGCCGCCATCCACATGCTCATGGACGCGGCCCCCGGGTGGGATGCGCGTAATGAGAACACCCTCAAGTGGCAAGCCGTAGCGCTGTGCGAGTGATTCGGCGATGTAGCGTGCGCGTGGAAGCTGCTCAGCAGCCGGATACCACTGACAGGGCACCTCCCCGGCACGCAAGCGATCCATCGGCACGAACCGCACCCAGATGTCATCGACCTCCCGATGCGGACTTCTACCATCGGCAGTGCGAGCACGGTGCTGATTCCACAGCTGCGGATGCGTATCGAGCTCTTTGGCAAGCGCACCCACATCGAATGCCGCTCGCTCAAGGAGGACGATATTCATTCTTGCCCCTGGAAACGCTGATCGCGCTCTTTGAGCATCTCATCTGCGATATCCGCACAGTCCTCAACAGAGCGCCGCTTCGCCCCATCGCGCGTGGCCCCGGGGTGATAGGACATCGAAACGATGGATGCGAAATACATGTCCCAAGCGGTCGTGCGGGCGTTGAAGTCGCTCATGTGGGCACAAAAATGACATTCGGAGCCACGCTCGAGGTGATGGTGAGGACGTCCCCTTGAGACAATGGGAAGACTCCGGAGGTCTGGTTGGTATTGTGCTGGGAGGCTCGAGTGAAGGTGATCGGGGAGACAGATCCTCCGGTTACGATGGCAAACCCACCCGAGGGGGCGGCATAGCAGAAAGGCGATCCTGACACCGTAACCGTGCTCTCGGCTGCAGGGGGCGCACCGGTATGCAACCCCTGCAGAAGCCGATACCAGGGGGTGGATGTCGAGCCATCCCGCGCGGTGAGTCTCTGGGTGAAGGTCGGGACTGTTCGGTACTCAGCCATCCTCTGCCTCGCAGAAGAGTGTTGCGCCGATCACATCCCGCGCGGTGGGGTCGGAGAAGTTGACCTCGAACACCCGATCTCGGGGACCCCCGAGCCGCCTCCAGATGGCGCGGTTCAAAGTGACCCCTGCAGCACCGATGGAGCGCCAGTGCTCGCTCGACCAGGTGAAACCACCGTCGTCTGACCATCTTAACATAGCCTGCGGGGTTTGCCCCTGACCGCTCTGCAGACCCACCCCTGGGGTGAACTCCACCTGCAAGGAGGATTGCCGCACCCGGGTGCGATCGGGCTTCTTCCAGATGTGCTTCGCGCGGCGCTGGCAGCGAAGGGGATTGCCAGCATCCGTGTAGATGTTGCGGGAGAGCTGGTGGATCTGGCCGCTCTGGTAATCCCCGACAAGCCGCAGGTCTTGCAGGTCCATGAAGCAGTTCGCAACATCCCGGTGATATTGGCCGGTTGCGGGATTGAAGGAGGCGCGCTGGTGCCAGCAGGGCTTACCGAGCCGCCCGCTTGCGGTCGCATCGTAGACCAAGGTCGCATCGGCGGTGGGAAAGGTGATCTGATAGAAAAGATGCCCCTCTTCCTCGTAGGCGAACCCGATTGCATCCGCGACATAAGGGTAGCTCGCGATCGCATGCTCGATGGCATGATTGGAGAGCCGAATCCAGCTATAGCCTTGACTTGCCACGATCATGTTCTCGCCCTGCTCGTTCTTTGCAAGCCACGCGAGCATCGGACCTAAGCGCGCGATCGAGTGCTTTGCCGAGCAGCCGATCTGAGGTGCTACACCCGGGATCGGGACAAACGGATTCTGCTGCGCGGAAGTTTGGCTGTTGTACCAGACCTCGCTCGTGCGCTCCCCTACCAGCCACAGTTCCGTGTTGTTCTCCATGAGCGTGATCAGGTTGTCGCTCGAGGATTGCTTCTGCGCGAAGTACAGCGGCGGAAAGAGATTGAAGTACGGTGAGGGGCCCGAGCAGAAGGCGTTACGGGTTCCGGTCTGGTTCGCAATCACCCAGCCCTGGATGAAGGCGAGCCGGTCTGCCGGGAGCGCTCCGGGATCTGTGATCTGACCGAACACCGGCACGGTGAGCGTGACGGTCTCACCGCCCGGGAATGATCCAATCGCCGCCTGCGACATCGTGATCGAGGGCGTCGAGTAATTGATGCTCGCGATGTAGGTCCCTTGCGGGATGTATGCGTTCGCATCCGTGAGCAACGCCGTGGGCGAGATGATGAGACCGTAGCCAAGGGTTGCCGTCAGCGGGAGCGCGAGCGTCGTCGAGCCGGATGTCGGAATCCCGGTGAAGGTGAAGACATTCGCGGTGCCGGAGAGGTTGTAGTAATACCAGAATTGCCCATCTACGATGAAGCACACCCCGCCCGCATTCTCGGTGAGCGTGCCGTTGTCGCGCATGACCACAGGGCCTGAGGATGTCAATAGAGTGCCCACCGCCGAGACGCTGAATGTCGCGATGCTCGTTTGAGTCGCAGCCGCATTCAAGCTGATGAGATACAGAACATTGGCTACAGCCGCGAGCGCTTGAGTGCCACCCGGGAGCACCCAGCACCCGCGCACGGGGCCAGTTTGAGTTGAGATAATCGGGTTCTTCCCCGGACAGCCTAGAAGCGCAATGGCTTCCTTCGCGCCATCCACCTCCGCGACCTCGATATACCAGTTGATCGCGTTCTCGGCATCCTGCAGCGTCATCGGCGCCTGATAGGCGACGCCTACGATGCCTGGGTCGATGGCTTGCCTCATGGTCGGCCTACAAGTTGGACCCAAACCCACCATGCATTATAAAGCTCGCGTCCCTCCCATTCCCGTGCATCAGCGCCGAGTCGTAGCGCATCTTCTTCACCGGGGACATGTTGGT
>JASHXK010000218.1 GCA_030043575.1 Terriglobales bacterium | reverse complement strand
CCTAGAAACGCGGGTTCGATCGCGCCTGCGGGGAAGGCATTATAATTCCCCCCACCAATGCCTCTCGCTGCTGGCACGAAACTTGGCCCTTATGAAATTCAATACCCGCTTGGCGCCGGCGGCATGGGCGAAGTGTACCGTGCCAAAGACAGCCGGCTTGGTCGTGATGTTGCCATCAAGGTCCTGCCGGAATCGATGGCGAGAGACGCCGAACGGCTGCGGCGATTTGAAACTGAGGCGCGCGCAATTGCGGCGCTGAATCATCCCAACATTCTTTCCATTCACGATATTGGCACGTATAAGGGCGCGCCCTATCTGGTCTCGGAGTGCCTTGAAGGTCAATCGCTGTGGCTCGCGTTGACTGCTGGGTTGCTGCCTTTACGGCGCGCTGTCGACTATGGCACTCAAATCGCGCAGGGCCTGGCGGCGGCGCACGAGAAAGGAATCGTTCATCGCGATCTGAAGCCGGAAAATGTTTTCGTCACCCGCGATGGGCGAGTGAAGATTCTCGATTTTGGATTGGCAAAGCTGGCGCACGCGGAGGCATCTGCTTGCGAGGGTGCGACGATGGAGGCGGAGCACACCTCCGCCGGAGCCGTGCTCGGCACGGTGGGATACATGTCCCCTGAGCAAGTCAGGGGTGAGCCTGCCGATGCCCGTTCCGACATTTTTTCGTTGGGGACGATTTTGTACGAAATGATCTCAGGGCATCGCGCCTTCCGGCGGGATACTTCAGCGGAGACGATGACCGCGATCCTGAAAGAGGACCCGCCGGAGTTGAGCTTCTCCGGAAAACCCATTTCACCGGTGCTGGAGCGGATAGTCAGAAGATGCCTCGAGAAAAACCCGCTGCAAAGATTTCAATCGGCGCGGGACTTGGCGTTCAATCTTGAAAGTCTGTCAGGAACTTCTTCCACGAGCGTGGCAACCGGCACTGTCAGGTTTGCGGTTGCGCCGGCCGAAAAGAAAACGTCTCGCAAGTGGGTGATAGCGCTTGCGATGGGAGCGCTCTTGCTGGCGCTGGTAGCTGCGAGTAGCTGGATGCTGGGAGCGCGCAGCAGATCGCTGCCACTGCCGACGTATCACCAGCTGACGTTTGACCGGGGGCTGGTCTATGCCGCGCGCTTTGCTCCGGACGGCTCCATCTATTACAGCGCCAGCTGGAATGGCGAGCCGGTCCAACTCTACTCCACCCTGCCCGATGCTCCTGAGTCGCGCCCATTGAATCTGGGCAATTCCACGTTGTTCGCCGTATCGGCTTCGCAGTTGGCGATTTCGGTGGGCTGCAAGGAGCGGTATATCGGGCTTTGCCAAGGAATTCTGGGCCTGGTACCCCTCGCCGGGGGCGCGCCGCGGGAAGTTGCCGATGGTGTGCTGGCCGCCGATTGGAACGCTGACGGCAGCGAGATGGCGCTCATCCTGCAGGTTGAGGGAAAGTACCGCGTCGAGTTCCCGCGGGGGAAGACGCTCTATGAGAGCACTCATCCGCTCGGATACTTGCGAATCGCGCCGCGCGGCAACGCTGTCGCGTTTGTCGAATTTAGCTCAGTCGATGGCGATGCGGGTTGGGTGATTGCCCTGGACCGCAATGGAAGAGAACTGCTCCGCTCGGTGACTTTTGTCAGTACGGAGGGCTTGGCGTGGTCTCCGTCAGGTGAAGAGGTCTGGGTGGGCGCCACCCGCACGGAGGGATGGGCGAATGAAGTGGTCGGTCTCGGACTCAATGGGAAACAGCGCGTAGTTCTTCGATTGCCGGGCATTCTCCGGCTTCACGATGTGTCGCGCGACGGGCGAGTGCTGCTTTCGAAAGAATCGTGGAGAAGCGGTTTGCAGTTCCGCGGACCGGCCGATAAAAAGGAACGCGATCTGAGCTGGCTGGATTACGCAACCTTGAGGGACGTTTCGACCGACGGCAGTTTGATCTCGTTCGATGACTGGGGCTCGGCCGCGGGCGCGTCAGGCCTGGCTTTCCTGCGAAAAACCGACGGCTCCCCGGCGATAAAACTCGGGCAGTACGGCGAGCCAATCCTCTCGCCGGACGCCAAGCAGGTGCTGGCGATTGACGCCCTGACCGTAAATCTGGTGGGCTTCGTTTTGTTACCCACCGGCGTGGGGGAAATCCAGAAAGTCAATGCGCCCGGAATGCAGGAAACGACTTCGATGGGCTTCATGCCCGACGGCAAAGCAATCTATTACGCCGGCGACGATGGCCACGGATGGAAGATGTACGTCCAGGATATTCCGCGCGGTAGCCCCCGCGGCGTGACCCCGGTGATTTCAGTCAGGCGGAACCATTTTGAAGGCCACACCCTGTCGCCGGACGGCCGAACGTTCTTTGCCCGCGATCTGAGCGAGCGGGGCGGACTGTATCCGCTTGCGGGCGGGGAACCGCGGCTGATCCCGGGCTGGTTGCCGGAGGACATCTGGGTTGCCTGGGCTGCAGACGGACGATCCGTCTATGTTTATCACGATGACAAGACTTCAGCGCCTCTATACCAGCTTGAGCTTGCGACCGGGAAGCGCGAACTGATCACCACCCTGGCTCCCAGCGATGTTGCGGGAGTGACGACCATCGTGAATGTCCGCATGACCGGGGACGGCAAAGCTTATGGGTATTCGTTCTCCAGAGAGTTGTCGGACTTGTTTCTGGTGGACGGAGTGCGGTAGTCGGACGGAAGCACGCCAGGCTACGATCTCTCGACTTCAAACGGGCTGAGTTTTCGGGGTTTGGGTCACCCCTTTTGCCCTTCCCGCCAACGCATGTTATCCTTAATCCCGTAACAACATACGATAAAAGAGTAGGAGCGCAGCCGATTCAGTGTTAGCCCGAGAGAAAAAAACCGCCTTGATTGCCGAAAACCGGAGAGCCGATAACGATACCGGATCCCCGGAGGTTCAAATCGCCATCCTGAGCACCCGGATTGGCGAATTAACCGAGCATTTCAAGACCCACAAGAAGGACCATGCCTCCCGGCGCGGTCTTCTCATGATGGTCAGCAAGCGTCGCAGCTTGCTCGACTACCTCAGAAAGTCCGACACGGAACGCTACAAAGCGGTCATTCAGAAGCTCGGCATCCGCAAGTAACGCGCCTGCAAGGCGTTGATGGCTATGGCTTTGGGTGTATTCCATTCAGCTGGCGCGCGGGCGTCGGCAGGGGCCCCCGGACTTGAGCATGACAGGTCGCGGGGAACGGGCCAAAGAATCGGGCGCGGGGTGTGCCCGTAACATTCGTCCAGCTTCTCTCGGCTGACTTGTACTTCACTCCATCTCCCATATCGTGCGTCCGCCCGCGAGGGTGGAGCACCGCTTTAGCGGTGCATATGGATCTCACAAGATTCAACGGCTTTAGCCGCTGAGGTAATGCCCTCACGCATCGGTTGCGTTCGGAACGGAAGGAACACAGAAAAATGAACGAAACAATGACGGCCACACTGCACGGCGTCAACAAACATGAAATCAGCGTGGATCTGCCCGGCGGCAAGACCATTCGCTTTGAAACCGGGAAACTGGCTAAGCAGGCGCACGGCTCCTGCATCGTCCGCATCGGCGACAACGTCGTTCTGGCCACCGCATGCGCCAATCCTGAGCCGCGCGAAGGCATCGACTTCTTTCCCCTCACGGTCGATTACCGCGAGTACACCTACGCCGCAGGGCGCATCCCCGGCGGCTTCATCAAGCGCGAAGGCCGGCCCAGCGAGCGCGAGATCCTGACCAGCCGCCAAATCGACCGGCCCATCCGCCCACTGTTCCCTGAAGGCTTCCGCTGCGAGACCCAGGTCATCGCGATGGTGCTCTCGGCAGACACGGAAAACGATCCCGATGTTTCCGGCATCAATGGCGCGTCTGTCGCGCTCAGCGTCTCCGATATTCCATTCCACGGCCCCATCGGCGCAGTACGCGTTGGCCGCGTGGACGGCAACTTCGTCATCAATCCCACGTATGACGAGCAGCGCTCCGGCGATCTGAATCTGATGGTGGTCGGCACCTCCGAAGGCATCGTGATGATCGAGTCCGGTGCGAAAGAGGTTGCGGAAGATGTCGTTGTCGACGCTATCGAGTACGGCCATGAGCAGATCAAGAAGATTTGCGCTGCGATCGACGAACTGGTCAAGAAAGCCGGCAAGCCGAAGCGTTCGGTCGAGCCGCCGGTGATCGATCAGGATTATCTCGACGACCTGCGCACCAAAGTCGGCGAGCGCCTGATGGACGCTGTCAACACCGAAAAGTATCCCAAAAACGAAAGCTACTCGCTTATCAAACAGCTCAAGGATGAGTTGAAGAACACCATCGACGACGAAGACGAAGAGGGGCGCAAGAAAGCCGGCAGCTACTTCGACATGCTGCGCGAGCAGGTCTTCCGCGAGCAAGTGATCAAAGAACGGCGCCGTCCGGACGGCCGCAAATTCGATCAGATTCGCGATATCTGGATCGAGGTCGGCGTACTGCCGCGCACCCATGGCTCAGCTATCTTCACGCGCGGCGAGACGCAGGCGCTGGTCACGACCACGCTCGGCACTGGCGAAGACATGCAGCGCCTCGAGGCCTTCGAAGGCGAAGCCAAGAAGCGCTTCATGCTGCACTACAACTTCCCGCCGTTCTCGGTGGGCGAGGTCGCGTTCCTGCGCGGCGCGGGCCGGCGTGAAATCGGTCACGGCGCTCTGGCTGAGCGCGCGCTATTCGCAGTGCTGCCCAGTGACACGGATTGGCCATATGCAATGCGCGTGGTCTCCGACATTCTAGAGTCGAATGGCTCGTCTTCGATGGCGACCGTCTGCGGCGCGTCGCTCAGCATGATGGACGCAGGTGTTCCGCTCAAGGCTTCCGTCGCGGGCGTGGCAATGGGCC
>JASHXK010000018.1 GCA_030043575.1 Terriglobales bacterium | reverse complement strand
TCGACGTCCTGCGTCACGGCTACGCTGACCGGCGCATCCGAAGTTCCCGCTAGGGTGAACGTAACTCCCGGGATTACTCCCGTGACCGTGTTGCTCGATTCGAAGATGGGAACGCCGTTGACGGATAATGACGCGTCCTGGCCAGTAACCGCCTGAGCTAATCCAAGGCCGCTCGTATCGCTGAGATTCATAACGTTGCCCGCGCTGCCCCCGGCGTTGCTCGTCAAGGCCAGAATAGAGCCCTGAGAGTCATTGATGACGCTGGCCGTAACGCCGTAATTCCCGTTGTTGATTTCGCTGACCAGGCTGTTGAGTGTGTCGGTGCCGCTCACGGCGATCGAGTAGTTGTTGCCGCCGATAGTGTACTGAATAGTTCCGGCGCTGACCGTGGAGGTGGCGGAGCTCTGCGGCTGGCTCGCGAGAACGGCGGTGCTCGCCAGGTTGTTGACGGTGATCGAATAATTCCCGGTGCTGATCCCGGAAGATGCCGTAGCCGTCACCACGTCCGAGTCGGAGGACGTGGCGTCCCGCGCGGCCAGAGCGCCGGCGGGGTCTTGTAGCGCTTGGGTGGCAGTCTGCAAGCTGGTCAACAAGCTGCTGACGTTGGTCAGAGCGGAGATCTGGCTGTTATACAGCGTCTGCTCGTCGGTGTATTGGGTCTCATTGGCCTGAGCTGCCTCGGTGAGGCTCTGAACAATGGACTGAACATTGACACCACTGCCCAGCCCGAAGGAAGATCCGCTCAGGTCCAGCGCGTTAACTCCGGTTCCGAATCCGCCCATATCCAATCCTCATCTAGCCGTTGCGGGCTTATTCTGTTTCTCGAGAAACTCGAAGAGCTGTTCCTCGCGGCTCAGTACCTGCGCGGGAGGCGCCTGGCGAACGCCCTCGCCGGTATTCTCGTCGACACCCTGCTAGTAAGCCCTGCGTCCCCGCGGCGAGTTGGTAGTGGACCGATAGCTGTTGAATCGTGGCGTAATCCGGACCGACACCATGCGTCAGGAAATACGGAGCCGCCAGCGGGCGCTGCAGCTTCGGAGCGCGTCTCCCTCGTGGGAAGGCCGGGCTCGCCGGACACAGATGCAAAAATGGTGCGACACTATTCACCGCGTCGCGCGTTCAGAGCGAAAGTACGAAGGGGCAGAGCGTTGCTCCACCCCTTCGGCCGGGCGTCAAAACGAGGATTACTGGAACAGGCGCAGGATATTTTGAGACGCATCATTGGCCTGCGACAAGGCTGAAATGCCCGTCTGTTCCAGGACTGAAAGCTGCGATTCCTGAGTCACATCCTCAGGGATGTTCGCAGAGGTGATCAGGTTTTCGGCTGCAGTGACGTTCGTGACCTGGTTGCTGATCACGTCTTGCGCTGCGGTCAACCGGTTCAACGACGCGCCGATCGTGCCGCGGTCCTGGGCGACAGTCGCGACCGCAGTGTTGATGGCCGTCAGGGCGGTAGCAGCGTCGCTCGCGCTGGTCAGGTCTGTGCCGTCCAGAGCGAGCGTGGTGGCGCTCAGGGTGCCGATCGTGACACCGATGGAGTCGGCCGTGCTTCCGAGGAAAATGCTCGTGGTGCTGGCCGTGAATACCGAGCTGCCGTTGAACGTGGTCTGGCCGCCGATCTGGGTAATTTCGGCTTGGATCGACTGGTATTCGTTGTCCAAGGCTGCCGACTGCGAGGTGGTGAGGCCACCGTTGGCCGCTTCGGTGGCGATCGTAACAGCGCGGTCGAGCAGATTGGTGACCTGGCTCAGTGAGCCGTCCGCCGTTTGAAGCAGGCCGATGCCGGTGTTGGCGTTGTTGGACGCCTGATTAAGCACGTCCACGTTGGCCTGCAACGAATCCGCGATCGACAGGCCGGCCGGATCGTCGGCACCGCTATTCAATCGGGAACCGGAAGACAACTGGACCAGGACGTTCTGCAGTGATGCCGACGTCTGATTCAGTTGATTGTCGGCTTCGAGTGACGAAATGTTGTTCAGAAGGCTGAGTCCCATTGCAAAATCTCCTTAGAGTCGTTAAATTCGATTCCGCATTCGGACCGAGGCCTCGGCCTTCCGCCGCACTGACCTCCGTTCCCGATTCACGGAACGGTTCGTCGTGAACAATAGTTCTATCGGCAGGTCCATTGTTACCTTTAATCCGGATATCTGAATCGAAACCTTGCAAGGTCGCTGGCATGGCTTCTCACCCGGGAGGTCAATCCGGGTCGAAGCCAAGCCAGCGAGAGTGGGGGTGGCGGGGAGATTCTGCGGAGATCGGAGACGCTTACTGGAACAGCTTGAGGATATATTGCGCCGACTGATTAGCCTGGGTGAGGGCCGACATCCCGGTCTGTTCAAGGACCGAGAGTTGGGCCTCTTGGGTCACGTCCGCCGGAATGTTGGCCGAAGTGATGAGGTTCTCTGCCGAAGTGATGTTCGTCACTTGGTTGTTAATGACATTCTGGGCATCGGTCAGGCGATTCAGCGTGGCGCCGATGGTGCCGCGATCCTGGGCTACCGTGCTTACCGCGGCGTTGATGGCGACGAGCGCGTTGGCTGCGTCTGAGTTGCTGGTAAGGTCGGTGCCCTGCAAGTTCAGGCTGGTGCTGCTGAGCGTGCCGATGGTGACGCCGATCGAATCCTGAGTGCTGCCGAGGAAAATGCTCGTGGTCGATCCGGTGAAAATGTTGGTGTTGTTGAATGTCGTGCAGTTCCCGATTTGGTTGATTTCCGCCTGGATCGATTGGTATTCATTATCGAGCGCCGCGAGCTGCGAGGTCGATAACCCGCCGTTGGCGGCTTCGGTCGCGATCGTCACGGCGCGGTCCAACAGGTTGGTCACTTGGCCGAGGGATCCGTCGGCGGTTTGCAGCAGACCGATCCCGTTGTTGGCGTTGTTAGCAGCCTGGGTGAGCATCGTCTCGTTCGCTTGCAACGAATCCGCGATCGAGAGTCCTGCCGGGTCGTCTGCCCCGCTGTTCAGCCGCGAGCCGGAGGACAACTGGACCAAGACATTCTGCAGTGACGCGGAGGTCTGATTCAGTTGATTATCGGCTTCGAGCGACGTGATGTTGTTGAGAAGGCTGAGTCCCATGTTTGAATCTCCTTAGAGCCGCGAATTCCAATCCTGCATTCGGCCCAAGAGCCTTGGCCATAGCCAGTTGCCCTAGGTTTCCGACTCGCGAACGCTGCGAGGATGAGCAATCCAGTCGCCAGACTCGTGCTCTGGCAGTGCAAACTCCTGAACACCAAGTAGATGTACTTGTGAAACGAGGATATAGCCAGAATCGATTCGATTTCCGCAACGTTCTTAAGCTTACAGGGGATTAGGACTTTCTAAGGAAGCGGAGAAACAGTGTCGGGTGCGCATCGCTGCTGAAACTCGGACCATGCCACTCGCAGCTTTGGGTCGTCGGGGAAGCGCTCGCAACCGCAACGCAACAGGTCAGATACGCGCTGCCACTCACCCAGGCGGGCCCGGATGCTGGCCGCGCGGAGAAAAGCTTCGGCGGTGGTCTCGACTGAAGCCAAACGGCGTTCGGCAGTCTCGGCCGCTAAGGAGGGATTGCCCATCCAGACTGCGGCCATTGTCAGAATGTCGTAGAGTTCGCCAAAGCCGGGTTCTCGCTCGATCGCAGTCATCATGCGTCGAATGCCCGGTTCCGACTTGCCAAGCCTCACTTCGCACACGCCGATCTTGCTCTCAACCACAGCCGACGCCGCACCGCATTCCTGCGCCTCGAAGAAGCAACGGCGTGCCGCCTTAAAATCGCCTAATCGGTAACAGGCGTCACCCTGTGCTTCGAAAACCACCGCGGTGCGTCCTCCGAGTTGTCTGGCACGCTTCAAATACGTCAAGGCGTCGTGAAAGCGTTCCAGGCGCACAAGTGCAATACCGGCAAATGCCCAGGCCCGATGAGAATCAGGTGCCAGCTCGATAGTGCGTTTGAAGCAGGCAAGCGCAGCGGCGGGGTCATGAAAGGTGTCAAGCTCCTCGACGCCGAGCTCGAAGTGGGCTTGGCCATCGGCGGGC
>JASHXK010000217.1 GCA_030043575.1 Terriglobales bacterium | reverse complement strand
TCGGCAGCGCCACTATGCAGCCCAGCAGGCCACCAACAACAGCGAGCAGCATGGATTCCAGGACAAACGAAAACAGGATACTGAAGCGCGAGAAGCCCAGCGCGCGCAAAGTTCCAATCTCGCGCGTGCGTTGCGCCACGATCGCATACATGGTGTTCATTGCGCCGAAGACCGCGCCGATTCCCATCACTATGGCGACAAAGACCGCCAGAGCCATCAGGGCGCCCGCGGTGGGCCCGGCGAGATTTTCGTAATACGTCCGCTCCCCATCGGCCTGCAACTGGAATTGCGGATTGGCACGTAGGTCTTTGTCAAAGCTGGTGAGTACCGCAGGCCGGGTCAAGCGCACGGTCAGTGACTCGCATCCACCATTGCGCCCGATGGCCGGAGCCATGGCGTCGTAATCGCCCCAGATCTCGCTCTCGAAGGAGCTGCCGTCGGCCGTAAATTCGCCAACCACCTTCCAGTTCTTGCGCTGAATTGGGATGGTGGAGCCTACATTGACGCCCTGCAACCGGTCGGCGATTTTCTTGCCCACGATTACCTCAAACAAGCCTGGAGTGAACATCCGGCCGTCGACGATCTTGATACCGTTGCGCACCTGAAATGCTCTCGGCGTGACACCGCGGAAGGTAACATTCGTGGGCAGGCCGGTCGCCTTCGTAGGCCGCGCCGTGATGACCACCACCTCGCAGGAAGCCAGCGGCTTGCCGTCGGCGCCGGGCGCAACCCTTGGATCGACGGCGACCAGGTCGGCCTCGTTGACCTTGATCCACGAACTCAGCTCCGACATGGAACCGCGTTGCGTCACGATGGCGTTATTGTCAGAACCGGTGGAGCTGAGGGCGATGGTGAAGCCACGCGCCATGGAAAGGATGGTCACGAAGGCGGCCACCACCAGGCCGATGCCGAAGATGGCCAGCAGCGTGACCTTCCACCGCGCGTGCAGATTGCGAATGTTATAGGTAAGAGGTAGTGCCATGTTGAAAACCAGTAATTAGCAATTAGCATTTAGCAAAACCACATCGTCATCAGTTCGATTCGCCTAAAGCGCTAACCGCTAATTGCTAATTACTAGCTGCTAATTGCTTCCTTCACAACTGCCTCAACACTTCCGTGATTCGCGCGCGATAGGCCAGCAGCGCGGGCACGAAGCCGGCGAGCAGTCCCAGCAGCAACGCGGTGCCCAACCCATACGTAACAATCCTGGACGACAGCCCCAATCCCGGGAACTGGCGTACTACATCGCCGATGTATGGCACGCTGGGCAGCACCCGGATTGCGCCACCAGCCAATAGCAGACCCAACGCGCCTCCCATGGCTCCCAGCAGCAGCGCCTCGACCAGGATGAGCGCCATCACCAGTCCACTGGGAAATCCCAGCGTCTTCAGCACGCCGATCTCCTGCTGCCGCTCGCGCACGGCGATGCTCATCGTGTTCGCCGTCACTAGCAGAATTGTGAAAGCGACCGCCAGGCCGATGCCGTTCAGCAACAGGGCAAGATTTCCGGCCATGGCAACGAAGCCGGCGATGAACTGCTGCTCAGTTTCAGTTTTCGTCTGGGTATCGCTGTTTTCGAACTCGGCATCGATGGCCTTGCTGATGGCGCCCGCATGGCTGGGATCATCGATCAACTCCGTCAGCGTGCCCACGCCCGTTTTCTCCCCCGTCGCTTCGTAAAGATACTTGTAGTTGAAGTACATCGCGGTCAGATCCGTGGCTGGATACTTGACCAGGTCCGTGTCGTAAATTCCGTCGATCACGAACTCAAAAGGCTTGCCGACACGATAGGGTGGAATAAAGCTTTCCAGTTGGAATGCGTCACCGACCTTCCATCCCCATTTCTCAGCCAGCTTGCGGCCGATGATGCAGCCTCGGCCATCGTGAAACCACGCCTGTTTCTGATCCTCAGGCAGCATGATCTCGGGGTAAATTGCGAGAAACTTCTCCGGTTCGACCGCCAGGTTGGGAAAAAAGTATTTCAGATCGCCGCGATACATGCCGCCGAACCAGGTGACAATGGTAATGTTTTTTACGCCCGTAACGGCAGCGATCTTGGCCTCGTAATTATTTGGCAGATTGAAGACTAGGCTGACATAGTGGCGCGTGACCAGGCGTGACGCGTTGCCCAGATGCAGGCCGTAGTTCACCGCGTCGACCACCGTCTGGAGGGTGCAGATCAGGAAGATGCAGACGGCCATTGCCAGCACGGTCGAGAGCGTGCGAATCCAGTTCTTGCGCAGATGCTTGAGGATCAGTGGTGCGAATTTCATAAAAGCAAGTAATCAGTAATTAGTAGCTAGCAATTAGCTTAGAACTCATGCCTCGTGCGTGTATCCCGAATCTCCCGTTACCAATGGCTAGTTACAAGTTACTAGTTACTGAGCACTCCCTTATCCAGATGATGCTGAATACGCGCTTTTGCTGCGGCGCGCGGATCGTGCGTAACCATCAGGATTGTCTTGTGAAATTCCTTGTTGAACGTTTCCATCAGCGTCAGAATTTCTTCCGCGCTCTGATGGTCGAGATCGCCGGTCGGCTCGTCAGCAACCAGCACCGTCGGATCGGTCACGACGGCGCGCGCGATGGCGACGCGCTGCTCCTGTCCACCGGACAACTGCCGCGGATAATGCTTCGCGCGATCCTCCAGCCCAACGATCCGTAGGGCCGTCATCGCACGTTCGCGGCGTTCGCGTCCCGAGAGTGGTGTGAGCAGCAGCGGCAGTTCAACGTTCTCCACGGCATTGAGCACGGGAATCAGGTTGTAGAACTGAAAGATGAATCCGATATTGCGGCTGCGCCACTTGGCCAGTTCGCCCTCCGACAGCGGCGTCAGATCGGTGCCCGCAACCACAACCTTGCCGGAGGTCACGCGGTCGATGCCGGCGATCAGATTCAGCAGCGTGGTCTTGCCTGAACCCGACGGCCCCATCAGCGCCACAAACTCGCCCTGCTGCACCTCGAGGTTGATGCCGTCGAGAACTTTGATCTGAATGCTGTCACGCTGATAAACCTTGCGCACATTCTGCACGCTGACGGCGGTTGTTGTGACCGTGTTGGTTGTGCTCATCGTTACTCCTGATGTTTTTCGCGATTTGCGATTGTCGCTCTTCGCGGTTCGCTTTTCGCCATTCGCCACACAAATTCCGGTGTCATCCCGAGCGAGGACTCCAGTCCGAGTCGAGGGACCTGCTTTTCACCGCGTCGAGCCGCCCTTCAGGCGTCCGCATTGTTGTTACCAAAATCATGGAAATTCCCGCGCGATTTTGCTGCCCAGGGACAGCTTTCGCGTCATTACCAGAATCTGTCCGGGATTTTCAGGAGGAAGTGTCTTCGAGGTTTTACCACCATCCTTATGTACAGTCAGGGTGATGCCCCCCGTAAGGACCTGGCCAACCGACAAGTCTGCGGACAATGGCTCGGCCGTGTCAAAGGAAACCACATTCAGGTGGTCAGGGGTCGGCATCGGGACGCTCAACTTGATCACGCCGTCCTTACTGCTCTTGGCCGAAACCTTAGAGACTGTTACTTGATTCTTGCCGGGCGTTCCGTTCCAAAAATATCCTCCCACCGATACGTGGGAAATAGGCTTGCCAGACTCATAGTCGATGAAGCGCAGAGTTATGACCTGCTGCGCTGATAATTGCAAGGACAAGGCAAGTGCGATCAGAAAAATGCAGATCGGCGCCGGGAAGATGCCTTTCCAATTGCCGCCCACTGTATTATTCCCGAACGTCAATCTCTCTACCCCTTCACCTTTACCACGTCCCCATCCTTCAACTTCTGCGGGGGATTGTTGACGACCGTCTCGCCGCCCGACAAGCCCTGCTTCACGATGATCTGTCCGCGCAGGTCGGCGCCGGTGGTAATGGGCATCAGATGCGCACGCTTGTCTTCAATCGCAAACACCGACTGTTTGCCATCTCGCGTGATCACCGCCTCTTTCGGAACCGTGATGATGCGCACCGGTGCGGCGCCAGCGCTCTGCGTCTTCTTTTGCGGCTGGAGGAACGTCACGTTGCAGCTCATCTCCGGCCGGAGATATTTGTCTTTGTCGAGGATCGAAACCTTCACCGTCACCGTCGCTTTGGTGCGGTCGGCGGTCGGAATCACCTGTCGCAGCACGCCTTTATAAGTGTGATCGGGAATCGCCTGCACGCTAATCTCGGCCGGCTGATTGGGCTGCAGCTGCCCGACATTCGACTCGTTCACAT
>JASHXK010000216.1 GCA_030043575.1 Terriglobales bacterium | reverse complement strand
ACCGCACGTTGCGCCGCCAGATCCATCGGCTTGCGGTTCTTGCCGGTGCCTTCCATCGGCGCCTTCTCGCCATCGGCGTAGCCGGTGATGACGATCTTGGCGTTCGGATCAGCCTTCAACCGGCTGGCCACGTCGTCCAGAATCGCCTTCGCCTCGTTATCCACGCGCCACGGTCTCTTCAGATCCGGGAACTGGATGGAGTTGATCTTGCTGCAGGTCGGCGGCGGCGGTACTTCGACATTCACCGTGCAGGTGCCGCTGCCCGTCAGATTGCGGGCATCGGTTGCCGTTGCCGTAATCGTGACCGGACCAGCGCCTAAGCCGGTCGTGTCGAGGTTTGCCGTGTTGCCCGTGCCGCTGATGGTGCCGGCCGAAGCAGTGTAGGTAATGCCGGTGATCTGCGCGTTGTCAGGACTGGTTGCCGTCGTGGTGATGGTCGACGCACCGCCGCCCTGCACCGTGCTCGGATTCGCCGAGCAGCTCACCTGCGGCGGATTCATCGGCCTCGCCTTCACGGCGAAGTTGGCCGCGCAGGTCGCCGAGCCGCCCTTCTTCATCTTGGGATCGCTAATCGTGGCATTGGCTGTGTAGCTGCCGGCAGCCACGCCGGTCGTATCGATGTGGGCCGACGGCGCGTCTGCCTTGTCAAGCTTGCCGCCGTTGGTGTTCCAGGCGTAGGTGACAGTGTGCTTGGGATTGAAGTTGCTTCCCGTAGCGGTGACCGTGACCGGCTCGCCTTCGGTGACTTCCGTTGGCTGCGCCGTGCAAGCTGCCATCGGAGTCGGCGTCACGTAGTTGCCGAGATTGATGACCAGACCCGCCGACAGACGAACGTTGTTCCACTGCGAAACCTGGCTGCTTGGGACACAGACGCCGTGCGCTACCCCCGAGCAATAGACATCGTAGTTGGTGTAGATGTATTCGGCCTGCACCACACGCGCGGAGAACCGATGATTGATGACGTAATCGAAACCGCCGCCAGCTGCGAGGGCGGCTTGCCATTCATTGTTCCCACCCGGCGGCGTCGGAGGATAGGCGGGAGAGAGATTGGCTGCACCTGCCATGAAATGTACAAACGGCGAGAACGAATCGGTGTGATATTTGTACTGCAATCCCGTAAAGGCAAAGCCCACGCCGGTATAGCTAGGGGCGCCGGTAGCGTAGTGGCCGCTGCCGTCAAAGATAATTCCCAGGTTATGCGCGAAGGGAAAGTAATACGTGACCGACGCGTCAAAACCGGTGTTGATGTCCTGGACCTTCTGCCCGAAATCGGCTTGACCGCTGATGCCTAACCAGGAGTAGCCGCCGAAGACCTCATACTTGGGCTGAATGGCGACCTGCGCCGCGGCAAAGGTACCCCACAGGCAGAACATCACCGCCAGCGCAACCGTTGCCGCAAGGCGGCGTCTCGAAACTCCCGCTCCAATACGATAAGACATTGTCGATCCTCCGCAACTCAGCAATACCGTAAGCAAATACCTAGGCAAAGGGCCCAGCTCGGTTCAATCTCTAAGGTTCTTTGGCACAAGGGCGACGGCGATGAACACGCCGGGGTGAAAGGCGACGCATGCGAGGATGCTACGCCAGTTCGCGCGCCACTCCTCCTTCTTCCACCGGAGGCGCCAGGTGCTGGTGAAGCGATTTCGCTTATATCCATGTCGGCAGGGAAACCGAACTCTTTGCTTTGCTACCCGCGTCATTCATCATAACTCGGAGTCGCTAGGCCGTATAGCCACAAAGATAGCAAAGTACCAAGTTGGATAAAGAGCAACGGCCACCTTGCCGGCGCAATTCCCACAACGGAATCGCTCTCGATCCAACTTCAGGTTCACAAGAAAGCCCAGGTCTCAAACACCGCGAGACTCTGGAGCACCCGTGCGACTGCCCTCAATCGGGCTTCGCGGAACAAAAAAACCGGTGAGAGCTTGTGAGCTCTCACCGGCGATCTAAGTTCCAGCCGGAAAACCCGGCGGAGGTTATTGCTGCGGGTTAGCCGGCGCAGCGGCTGCTTTCTTGCGGTGGTGCATGGGAGCCGGTGCAGCACCGGCTCCTCGCGGCCATACCTTCTGGTTCGGCTTCACCACCGACTCATCCACCGGCGTCGTGTTCTGCAGATCGGCGCACGTGTTCTCATCGACACCTTGCGGTACCCAGATGATATCCGCCACCATCTGCTGACCGGTACCGGTGCGGACGTCGATCCGGCTCGGATCGATGCCCTGCTCCTGTACCAGGTACGCCTTGGCATTCACCGCACGTTGCGCCGCCAGGTTCATCGGCTTGCGGTTCTTGCCGGTGCCTTCCATCGGCGCCTTCTCGCCATCGGCGTAGCCGGTGATGACGATCTTGGCGTTCGGATCAGCCTTCAGGCGGCTGGCCACGTCGTCCAGAATGGCCTTCGCCGTGTTGTCCACGCGCCACGGTCTCTTCAGATCCGGGAACTGGATGGAGTTGATCTTGCTGCAGGTCGGCGGCGGCGGCGGTACTTCGACGTTCACCGTGCACGTGCCGCTGCCCGACAGGTTGCGGGCATCCGTTGCCGTTGCCGTAACCGTGATCGGACCAGCCGCCGCACCGGCGGTGTCGAGAGTTGCCGTATTGCCCGTGCCGCTGATGTTGCCGGCCGAAGCGCTGTAGGTCATGCCGGTGATCTGCGCACCGTCAGGACTGGTGGCCGACGCCGAAATGCTTGACGGGCTGCCACTCTGCACTGTGCTCGGATTGGCCGAGCAGCTTACCTGCGGCGGATTCATCGGCTTCGCCTTGACGGTGTAATTCGCCGGGCAAGTTGCCGATCCGCCCTTCTTCA
>JASHXK010000215.1 GCA_030043575.1 Terriglobales bacterium | reverse complement strand
GTCACCAATGCCGACGAAGCCAGGCACAGCGCCGAGCTCTACCATCGCATGCTCGACGAGATCCACGAGCGCAAGCTCAACGCCAACATCAGCCTCAAGCTCACGCACATGGGTCTCGACGTCAGCGAGCAGCTCGCCTTCGGCCTGGTCACTGAGCTGGTCGATCACGCGGTCAAGATCAACAACTTCGTGCGCGTTGACATGGAAGGTTCGCCTTACACGCAACGCACCCTCGACTTCGTGCGCCAGTTGCATCGCCTGCCCGGACATGCAGGCCGCGTCGGCACCGTCATCCAGTCCTATCTTTATCGCAGCGAAAAGGACGTTATCGATCTGCTCTCCGAGCGCATTCGCATCCGCCTCTGCAAAGGCGCCTACAAAGAGCCGCCGGACATCGCCTTCCCCAAGAAATACAACGTCGATGCCAACTATCTGAAGCTGGCGCGCACGCTGATGAAGAGCGGCGTCTTCCACGGCCTCGCCACTCACGATGAGCGAATCATCACCGAGCTCAAGCAATTCGCGCGCGCCGAGAACATTCCCACCTCGGCCTACGAATTCCAGATGCTCTACGGAGTGCGTCGCGACCTGCAGCAACAGCTGGTGCGCGAAGGCTACGGCCTGCGCGTCTACATTCCGTTTGGATCGGAATGGTATCCCTACTTCATGCGCCGACTGGCCGAGCGCCCGGCGAACGTCTTCTTCATCGCGCGCAACCTTTTCCGGCAGTGAAGAACAGTTGTCCGTTGTCAGTTGTCGGTTTAGATAGATTCGGTTGGCGCGTTACAAAAAACAACGGCAGCTATTGAACGAAGTATCGCTCCGGGGTATAGTGCTGGGCACCCGAGGTTGGACATGCCGCTATCGCCGGAGGCAATCGAAAGAATCATCTTTCGTCTCGAGAAGGTCGACGACTCCATCGACGCCGCCCAGGACGCCGTTACCAATGAAGACGTGCCTACCGCGCTCAGCCACATCCGGGAAGCGGCGGAGCGCAAGCATCGCGTCATCTCTCTGTTTCCCAGGTCCTTTCGCGAAGTCTATGACATCTTCTACTTCCTCGACCTCGCCGCCGATACGGCGACCAGCTACCCCAACGGCGCAATCGGCGAAGACGTTGACATCGATGACCTGATCGAGAACCTCGGGCAGTCCCTCGACGACCTGGAATACTTCGACGACGAATTCGACTTACCCGACGCCATGCAGCGCATGATCCAGGACATGATCGATTGGTTCCGCGGCATGATCGACTACTACAGAAAGCATAAGCAAGCCGATCCGAACTTGGATGCCACGATTCCACGCGACCGCAAGTATGGCTACCTCGCCGAACTGGACCCAACCCAGGAGCTTAGCGAATCGTTCCATTACCTGGACTTCATGGATCGGAGTTTGTTTCTTGCCAGGCGGCGGCTGGAGAAGGACCCGCCTGATTACACGGGAGCCGCGAAATTCCTGAAGGCAGCTGAGGACAACAAGCACCTACTGATTGATGACCTGCGCGGGCGCTTGAACACCGGCGGCGACGAGCCTCCCGAACCGGGGTCCGAGGACCTGCCCAAGCACCCCTATCACGTTTGAGGTCCGCAATCCCCGCTTGCGGTCAGCGTCGGGGGTCCCAGGGCGGGTGGCCCCACCAAAGCCGCCTTGCTCTTGGGTGGCGATTTCCTTCGAGTTGAGATTAACCGCGCGACGTTCTACTAACTATCCGCGCACAATCCCTGCCCTGTACATCTCCTGCCTCGGTCTGCTATCTTGCCCCGAAGTGTACGGCACCGGATGATGACAGCAGATGCCGGCTTTATCCAATACCAGCTCACAACAATCCGATCACGATAACCGCGCGAGCGCGGGTGCCCCAGAGCCTGCCCTGAGCTCGCCGAAAGGTCTCGTGCCTTCCGGGACCTGGGCGACGCAACCCTCCAGTCTCGAGCGCCGGCTTTTCTTCATTCTCGCCGGCGTGGCTCTCGTCTATGCATTTTTGGCGGGCTTGGCCACCATCGGTGATCCCGACTTCGGCTGGCACCTGGCCCGCGGCCGCTGGATCGCCCAGCATCATCACGTGATCTACACCGAGGACGTGCTCTCCTACACCGTCCCCGGAGCCGATGCGATCTATCCGGCGCTCGGCGAGTTGACGCTGTACGGGATTTTCCTGCTCGGCGGATATGCGGCGCTCTCCTGGATGTGCGCGCTGGCCTGCGCCGGCGCTGTGGCGTTGCTGTTACGTCGCGGCAATGCCATGAGCGCAGCCATTGCCATTCTGGCTGTGCCGTTTCTCGCTATGCGCATGGTTCCGCGCCCTGAGCTATTCGCTCTTGTCATCTTCGCCGCTTATGTCTCGCTGCTTTGGGAGAATCATCAGACGGGGCGCGCGCCCTTGTGGCTGTTGCCGCTGCTGATGGGCATTTGGGTCAATCTCCAATTCAGCTTTTTCTCCGGGCTTGGACTGTTAGCAGCGTTTGGGGTGGTGGAGTTGCTGGAACTGCCTTTCGGCGCGGAACGGCGTCTCCAGGCAATCGAGCGGTTGAAGCGGGAGGTCCCATGGTTTCTGGCTACCGCAGCTGCTATTTTGGTAAATCCGTGGGGATGGAAGATTCTCCGCGAGGCTGCGTGGTACACGCGCACAACGCTAGGGATCCACGTCAACGAATGGGCCCCGTTGCACTGGAACTGGACCGATCCGTTCACCAGTTTCTCGCTGCGGAATACGAACGATCTCGCTCACATCCTATTCATAATTGTCGTTCTGGCGATTGTGGTCGCGGTCGCGCAACTCCGGCTGGGAGCGGCTTTTCTGCTGATCACCTCGCTGTACGAATCGACTCGGCATCTTCGACTCCTGGCACAGGGCGGTTGTATGGTGGCGATTGTGGCAGGAGCGGTGCTGTTCGATGTCCTGCCCTGGCTTCGCTCGCGGATTCCCAGCCCGCGTCTGCGCGCGATCCTGGCCAGCACTGCGGTCGTGCTTTTCGCTGCACTCGCCGTCCTGCGCGCCGCCGATGTGGTCACCAACTACCGCTATCTGGCCGAGCCTGCCTTGTCCACCTTCGGCACGGGGATGTCCGATTGGTTCCCGCGGCGCGCAGCCGAATTCATCCGCAACCAGAACCTTCCGGGCGAGGTCTTCAACACCTACAACATTGGCGGTTACACGCTCTGGAGGCTGGGGCCGGAACGCCGTGACTATGTTGATGGTCAGGAAACTCCCTTTGGCGCGGCCTTCCTACAGCACGAGGCTGAGCTGCGCAAGACGCCGCTCGATTCCGACGCCTGGCGGCAGGAAGCCGATCGTTACGGCATCAACACCATAATCTTTCCACTGACCCTGGACGAAATCTCGCTCACTCGCCTGAACGCGGACTGCCGCAGCCAGCAATGGCGGCCCGTATATCTCGACGAGGTGGCGATCGTTTTCGTGCGGCGCAGTCCTGCGACTGAAGACCTGATCCGCCGCTTCGAAGTCGATTGCACCACCGCGCCCCTGCCCCGCGATCCGCTGCCGCTGAATGCAACCGCTTTCAATCAGTGGGTGAATGCAGCGTCTGTGCTTTCGGCCCTGGGGCGCAACGCAGAAGCGCTGGCTGCGACTGACAAAGCAATGTCGATTTTCCCCGACAATGCTCACGCCCGTTGGTATCGTGGCCAGATGCTCTACGCGCTGCAGCGCCAATCGGAGGCCGAGCAGGATTGGCGGCGCGCGCTCACTCTGGCGCCACGCGAGATCACGCCGTGGGCTTCCCTGCGCGACTTCCAGGCTACGGTTTGGTCTTCGCTTGCGGGCCTCTACCGTCGTCAGGATCGTTCGGCTGAAGCTATCCAGGCGCTCGAGAACGTCATCCAGCTGTCTTCGGATCCTTCTCTGAAACTGCAGAGCATGGCCGATTTAGGGGCGTTGTACCTCGCTGGCGGGCAGGACTCCGATGCCGAAAAGCAGTGGCTTGCCGCACTATCGCTGGCTCCCAAGGAGTCCAGCATCTGGTTCTCGCTCGCCGAGTTGTATCAACGCCAGGGACGCTTCCCGCATGCGATCCATGCAGCGCAACAGGCGGTTCAGTTTGCGCCCGATCCCGCGCCAAAGTCGCACGCGCTGATGAAGCTCGGCTTACTCTACCTGCGCGCCCGACAACCGCAGCAAGCGCTGCAGGCGCTCGATCAGGCAGCATCGACAGCACCGACCGATCTCTTGGCCGCTAGCGGAGGGCGCAGCTTTTCTTTTGATATTGCTCAGGCGCGTGCAGCGGCGTGGATGGCCTTAGGCAACATTCCACAAGCCACTTCGTTTGAGGAGCAGGCGGTCAAGCTCGATCCCGATGCGCCCGAAGCATGGTCGCATCTCGCACGTTTGTATCAGCGCGGCGGCCGTCTCGCCGACCAGCAACTCGCCGAGCGCCGCGCCAGCGCATTGCAAAGCGCTCCCGGCCAATATTGACGTCCGAAGTGGAGATCACGGACTATCACTGAGGAGACATCATGGGCACGGCGAAAACAGGCCGAGGTCGGCGGCGTAAATGAATTAGAAATCGAAGAACAAATGGTAGGGTTAGAGCTCCTTCCCGGCCGCTGCCTGTCCGCGTAGCAGGAAGGTCTTGGGAAGCTTGCCACTGCCGCAGAGTTTGAAGGAGCCGAAGTCCTTGTACCAGTCCCCGTCCGGCACTTCGGGACGAGTCTCAACCCACTGTCGCAGCCGGTTCAGATCTTCGAGGTGGATACTTCGCTCGTGCATGCGCTTGGTGAGATGATGACGAACCGCGGCAGGCATTTCAGACCAATTGGCAATCTGCGGCATTACTCACCGAAGACGAAGCGGCCCAGTTCATCGCCGAGCTGCTCCACTTCGCGGGCATCGCTTGCCTCGCGGAAGCGCTTCGCGAGTTCGAAAAACGCCTTTTCCTTTTCCTTGCGCGCCTGGATACCTTCCTCGATAAGTTCGACGAGGACCCGGTTGTCGCTCAGGCGGCGACGCCGGGAGATGCTATCTACCTCCTTCGCCACCTCACGCGGAAGGGTCACGCTGCGCCGAACCTGCTTCGCTGCACGTTTCGTTATTGCCATAGCATCAGAATACACCATTTTGGTGCAACAGAACCGTCCTTTGGGTCTACAGGTCTCCCACTCATCCGAACACCGCGGATGAGTGGGGCACCCGGCGGCAGTGGTTCGCACCGTGTAGCAACCGCAGGCTGCCGTTGTCCGTTGCCCTACTGGC
>JASHXK010000214.1 GCA_030043575.1 Terriglobales bacterium | reverse complement strand
GGTCTACAAGATGGTGCCGACCGGCTTTGTTCCCGACGAAGACCAGGGCTGGTTCATGATCACGGTGCAGGCGCCGCAGGGAGCCTCGGTGGAGTACACCTCGCAGGCCATGCGTCAGGTGGAAGCAGTGTGCGCGCAGGAGAAGGACATCACCGGGGCCTTCAGCGTTGTTGGCTTCAGCTTCAGCGGAAGCGGCGCCAACAAAGGCATGATCTTCCTGAATCTGGCCAATGCCGCCAAGCGCAAGGGTAAGGACGAGTCGGCAGCAGCGGTTGTCAACCGCTTGCGCGGCCCTTTGAGCCAACTCACGGAAGTGCAGGCGTTCCCCTTCCTGCCGCCGGCGATCTCCGGCATCAGCGCCTTTGGCGGCTTCACCTTTGAGGTGCAGGACGAGGGCGGCAACACGGTCCAGGAACTCTACAACGTCACGCAGAATCTGGTGCGCGAAGGCAACTCGCGCAAGGATCTGAGCGGCTTATTCAGCGCCTTCACCGCCAACGATCCGCAGTTCGTCGTCAACATCGACCGCGCCAAGGCCCGCAGCTTGCAAGTGCCCATCCAGCAGATCACTGACGCGCTGCAGGTCTACCTGGGCTCGGCGTATGTGAACGATTTCGACTTCAACAATCGCGCCTATCGCGTATACGTGCAGGCCGACCAGACCTTCCGGCGCCGGCCGCGCGACATTCGCGAATTCTATGTTCGCGCCGACGACAACCAGATGATCTCCCTGGACAATGTGGTAAACATCACCGAGTCGACGTCGCCGCAGGTGATCAGCCACTACAACCTATTTCGCTCGGCGGAAATCAATGGCTCGGCCGCGCCGGGATACAGCTCCGGGCAGGCGATTCAGGCGATGGACAGCGTCGCGCAGCACTTGCCGCTGGGCTTTAACTACTCGTGGTCGGGACTCTCGCTGGAGGAGATCAAGTCGGGCAAACAGTCGGCGCTGCTGTTCAGCCTGGGGTTGCTATTGGTGTATCTAACGTTGTCGGCACAGTACGAAAGCTTTGTGCTGCCGTTCATCATCATGCTAAGCGTGCCGATGGCGATGCTGGGCGCGTTGCTCGCGCAAGCGGCGCGCGGCTTGCTCAACGACGTCTACTGTCAGATCGGATTGGTGATGCTGATCGGCCTGGCGTCGAAGAACGGCATTCTGATCGTGGAATTCGCCGAGCAGTTGCGCCACAAAGGGCTGTCGGTAAAAGAAGCCGCCGTGGAGGCAGCGCGCATCCGCCTGCGCCCCATCCTGATGACCTCGTTTGCGTTTATTCTCGGCGTGCTGCCGCTGGTCTTTGCGACCGGAGCCGGCTCGGAAAGCCGGCATTCGGTGGGCACCACGGTATTCGGCGGAATGATCGTGTCGACCGTGCTCAATCTGTTCTTTATTCCCGTGCTGTACGTGATTGTGAAGACGATGCTGGAGCGGGAGAAAGCATCGGTGCCGAGTGTGTAGTGAACACGCCGCAGCTCTGGCGAAATGCCGATCTCGGGCTGAAGCGCGCTCGTGATGACAAATTGTCAGGACAGCGTTGACGGCCCGCTCTACCAGTAAACTTCGCGCCTGCACGGCGGAAGCCGTGCCGTGACACAAACCTACAGCTTCTTCTTTGTCCAGTCCTCAATTCGGTTCAGCGCTTCCTGCAGATTCACGATCGAGTTGGCCGTGCTGAATCGCATGTAGCCTTCGCCGAACGCGCCGAACGCCGTGCCCGACAACCCCGCCACGCCCACATCGTCGAGCAGCGCATCGGCCAGTTTCTTCGACGGCCAGCCGGTCTGCGTGATGTTGGGAAAGGTGTAGAACGCACCCTTCGGCATGCGGCACGAAAACCCCTTGATCTGGTTCAAGCCTTTCACGAAGACATCGCGTCGCCGCTGGAATTCGCGGCGCATCTTCTCGGGCTCGCTCTGATCGCCGTTTACTGCTTCCACGCCGGCGATCTGGGTGAACGTCGCCGTGCAGGAAGTCGAGTTGGTCTGCAGGCGCGCGAACTGCGCCGCCAGATCTGCGCGCATCACGCCGTAACCCAGCCGCCAGCCAGTCATCGAGTAGGTCTTCGAGAATCCCGTCAGAATGATCGTGCGGTCCTTAAAGCCAGGAACCGACGCGATGCTGTACGGCTCGCCTTCGAAGGTCAGGCGGCTGTAGATTTCGTCGCTCAGCACCATGATGTCGCGATCGCCGATTGCGGCGGCAATGTCCTGAACATCGCTCTTGGTGATGATGCCGCCAGTGGGATTCTGCGGCGAGTTCAGGATGATCAGCTTGGTGCGATCGTTGATCAGGCTCTTCAGTTCGTTGACGTCCAGCCGGAAATCGTTTTCCTCGCGCAGCGCGACCGGCACCGCCTTCGCGCTCAGGAAGTTGATCATCGACTCGTAAATCGGGAAGCCGGGATTCGGATAGATAACCTCGTCACCCTCCTCCACCAGCGCCAGCATGGTGAAAAAGATGATCGGCTTGCCGCCGGGAACGATGATGACCTCTTCCGGCGCGACCTTGATGCCGCGCGAAGCGGAGACTTCCGCGGCGATGGCCTGGCGCAGCTCCGGTAGCCCGGCCGCGGGCCCGTAGTGCGTGTAGCCGCTGCGCAGCGCGTTGACGCCGGCTTCGATCACGTTGGCAGGCGTGTCCATGTCGGGCTCGCCGATCTCGAGGTGAATAATGTTTTTCCCTTGTTTTTCCAGGGCGCGGGCGCGGACCAGAACTTCGAAGGCCGTCTCAGTTCCCAGCCGCGACATCCGCTTAGCAAGGCGCAGTTCCGTCTGTGTAGTAGTCATAGGCAAACCTATGGATTATACGACGGCGGAGGGCTCGGTCGCTTTGCCAGCGGCCTCGCTCCTGCGCGGTCAGACGGCAGCGCCTACAATCGCAGACCCACCGCGGCCCGATTGCTTGTGATAAGCGGGACATAACAACAATTCATCCCGGAAACCCGCCGAATGATCTCCGCCTATCGAACTGAACGTGCCCGAGCCACTCGCGTAGGTGCCGATCTCGTGCGGGGTGAGACTCGTCGGGCGTTGCGGGAAGCCGCAAGTTAGCCAATGCGATTCGCGAAACGCGATCATCTAGGGCACGTATTGCCAGAGGGTGCCACGGTCGCCCGTACCCCCGGTGGTCGTGGTTCCGTACAAGTTGCCATCGGCGTCGAAGCCCACGCCGCTCAATGGCAGATTGCCGCCGATGTTACGGAAGCTGTACAGGACGGTGTGCGTCCACGTGCCATTCAAATACGACAGCCTGAACAGCGAGCCGTCACCGTACGTACCCCCACGGTAAGTTGTGCCATAAATGTTTCCTGCGGCGTCGATGTTGATGGGCGCCTGCAGCCCCTCCAGGATTGGATCGATGAGTGTAAAAGCTCCCGATGGCGTGATCTGGAAAATGCCCCCTCCATCGCCGCTGGCGCCATACAGATTCCCGGCGCTGTCGAGCACTACGTTGCTCTCGGGCATGGCGCCGTCGTTGCCGCCCGTAAAGCTGTAGAGGAGATTAAATGTATATCCGCCGGCCGAGTGCACCAGCTTGAAGACTGTGCCAAACCCATGCGCGCCGCCGTACGTCGCGGTGCCGTAGAGATTGCCCGCTGCGTCCATAGCCAGGCTGCCCTCGGGAGCAGCGCCGTCGTCGCCGCATTGGAAGCTGTACGGTTCGCCGAGCGTGTAGGTGCCGCCGGAAGACGAGAGCTCATACACTGCGCCGCAACCGTTCGTGCCGCCGCCCACGCTCATGCCGTACACGTTGCCGGTGTTGTCAACGATCACGCCACCGATCAAGACAGATGGATCGCTCAGCGAATTGTTGCGGTAGATCACGGTCTCCGTCCACGAGCAGAGCACCATGCGGCAGAACGACCCGCCGGGCGTGAGCTTGAAGACCGTGCCGCAACCGTTGCCTCCGCAACCGGTCCCACCACCGAACAGCGTAGTGCCATAGACAGCTCCGTCCGGTCCCAGCGTCACCCCTGCCTGTGGCTCCCCTCCGTCGTTGCCGCCCAGAAAATCGTAGATGGGGTTAAAGGTCCACGCGCCGTTCTTGTAGCTGGCACGGAAAGCTGCGCCGCATCCGCTTTCGCAGCCGCCCCCACCAATGGCGCCATGGGGCGCGCTGCCGTAGACGTTGCCTGCCCGATCGAGCGCCACCAAGCCCGCGGGACCGCCTCCGTCGTGCTGTCCGCTGAAGGTGTGCAGCGTGTTCAAGGTTTGCGCTTGCGCCGGGGTGCCAGCAACAATCGTGAAACTTGCCGCCAAAATGGCCAGCAGGATATGCACCGCTGTTCTCGCTCGTAAGTTGATGTCGAGAATTGAGCTTGCGATCTGCTGCTGCGCCATGCGGCTTCCCCCCTTTCGGCTCGTTTCGGCAGAAGAGTATCACACGTTACCTGCAGCGCAACTTAGTTCTGGGTTGCGGTGTAATCAGCTGGTGAGAAGAGGCTTAGCTCAGTCGCTGCTGAATGGTCGATGAAATAAGGCGATAGCGTAAGCTACGTTCCGCCAGCGGTTAATGGGTGATAAGGGGACGATTACACTCAAAATCTTCACGGCGCCGCGCAGCATTCGAAAATTAGCGTATGCCCGACCCTGCGTACCAGCTTGTAGCCGTTACGTTCCACCACGTCCATGGCAACGTCATACGCGGGACCTCCCACATTCGGCCCTTGATTGCCGACCACGATCAGCCGCGCGCGGCGCCCGTCGAGGATTTCCATCATCGCCGCCGCTGTCAGCACGTGATACGTATCGCGCTTTTCTACGCTTAATTTGCGGGCGACATTCAGCCCGAAGTCGTTTTCGAATCCCGGATACGGCGCGGCCTGCGAGGTAAACAAATATCCCGGCCAGAAGCTGATCACCTGCTCGCCCGGGCGGGCGAGGGTATCGATGGCCTTGGAAACGGCGGTGACTTGTTGCAAGGTCCAGTTGGGCGCGTCAATCGGCTCAAGAACTCCAGGCACCTTGTAACCGGTGAACAGGTATTGCCGGAAGGCTGGAATTCCAGCGGCGATGAAACAAATCAGCGCCACGACGCAGGACCGTCGCGCGACGCGAAGCTGATGCGGCGTTTGCAGCGTCGCCAGATAGTCGCTGACCGAAAAAACGGCGGCGACGATCACAAACGGCACAATCATCGAAAAGTACTGCATCGATGCCGGTGTCGGCAGGATGCAGACAAATCCCAGAACGAGAGCGATCACGAAGGCCAGTAGCGCCGAGTCGCGCTTCATGCGGCGAGTGACGAACATGCCCACACAGGTCAGAGAGAGCAAGCTGAACTGAAATCCGGTGAAGCGCCCGCCGAAGGTCGCCATCAGGACGCGAAGTTTGTCCAGCCAATCTCCAATCAAGCCGGAGTCCGAGCGGAGCGCGTGATATCCGAGGTTGTTGAACAGAAACGCGCCGGGTGAGGCGAAGAACAGAATGAGCGACGGCACAGCGCCGATCGCGAAGCCCAGCCCGGCCCAGAGCAGGCGAGTCAGCCGCTGCCGGGCGCCCCAGTTCTCGCGCGCCAGGAGACCCCGGGGTTTTCGCAGGATCCACCAGATGAGGACTGGCGCCACGCCAAGCACGTACGAGCGTGTGTCAACGCTGAGTGCGAAGAAGAAGCCGGCGATCGCGATCCACCAGCCCGGCGACGATTCGTTGAGCCGTACCAGAATCATGTAAGCCAGAAACAGAAATGGCGTTGCCAGCGGAAAGGTCTTCACAAGTGGAAACCAGGCGAAAATCAGGCTGCTGGACGCGAACAAAGTCGCCGCCGTGACACCGGCCAGCCACTTCCTCGCTTCGCGGCAGACGTGCGCGTAGATGAGCCCGCCAAGCAGCGTCGCCTGCAGCGCGGCGAAGGTCCGCGCGGAGAACCACGACAGTCCCGTCACCTTGAACCACAGCGCGTAGACATATGGCAGCAGCGGCGCCTGGGTGTAGAAGAAATCCAGATACGGCGTCTTGTGATCGAGGACCAAGCGCGAGGCCAGCAGGTAGAAGCCTTCATCACCGTCAATGAAGCGATGCCGCGAAACGAACAGGAAGAATCCGGCCTGCAGGAACACGACCGGGATCAGCAGTTGCTTCCAGATGCTGGTCATTTTTGATCGGGAAGCTTTTCATGCTCGTGCGCATCGGCGTATTCGATCTCGTAGTCGATCTTCGCCGACGTCTGCAGCATGGCCGAGACCGAGCAGTACTTGTCTTTCGAGAGGCGCACGGCGTCTTCCATCGCCTTGCGCGTGACCTTGCCGCCGACGCGATAGATGAGCTTGATGGAGGTAAAAATCTTGGGATGCTCCTCGCTGCGCTCGGCCTTGGCACGCACTTCCAGGCTGGTGAAAGGCTCGCGCTTCTTTTTTAAAATGCCGACCACGTCGACCGAGGTGCAGGCGCAGAGAGCGATGAGGACCAGCTCCACCGGGCTGCTGGCAGTCTTTTCGGCCCCGGCGTCGACCACGGTGGCATGGCCGCTCGCCGCTTCGCCAAGGAAGCGTTCTTTGTCAGTCCAGATGGCGCGGGCTTCGATCATGTTTAGCTGCTGCGCCTTTCGCTACTCGCTTTTCGCCCAAAGCGATACCGGGTTCGATCTTCCTGCCTCGTTGTCTGTGAGTCTTCAACGGCCATTCGTAATTCACTGGCCCTGGCCGGTCATGGCAAATCTCCCTCCAGCGAAAAGCGAATGGCCAATGGCGATTCACTGCTGCGGCGGAGAGGTGCTGGTGCCGCTTCCGCCGCTTCCGCTGCCGCTGCCCTCATGATTCTCGTAAATCGAATACTGCCCCTGCGGCCGCTTCAGCCGAATCGTGATCTCTTGTGCCGTCTGATTGACGGCGTAGTCATTGCCGAAGGTCTGGAATCCGGGCGCGATGACCTGCACCCGCCACGTGCCGTACGGAATTCCGTCGAAATGCGTCTTGCCGTCGTTATCGGACTTCAGTTCAAAGCCGGACCTGCCCTGCTTGCCATGCTGTCCTACCGAATGCAGAATTACCGCGGCGTTGCGAATCGGTTTGCCGCTGTCGTCCTTGAGTACGACGAAGCTCAGCGATGACTCGGGCTGGTCACTTTTCTTGTCGCTCGCGATTAATGGCAGGCAAAGCAGCAATGCGACAAGGAGAATCGGCAGCAGACGCAACCACTTCATGCCGACATTCTAGGCAGAGTTGGGGTGAAGCTGCAAACAGGCCGGCTAGTTGAAGTTGTTCGGCGCGGACCCGCTTTGCTGGGCCGTGGTGGAAGTTTGGCTGGAACTCCCCGAATCGTCGCTAGGCGTGTTCCGCTTCAACGTAGGACGGTCCGGATCCTGATCGCCGGGTGAGGTCGTGGGGTTCTGAGTAGAACTTGCCGAGCTGTTGGTCGAACTCGTGGAGCTCGGAGTCGAGCTCCCGGAGCTGTTGCTCGGGCTCGAATTCTTCAGCGTGGGACGGTCGTCGTTCTGCGGAGCGGAGGCGCTGGCCGTGTCCTGGGTCGTGCTGTTCGAGCTGTTGCCACCGTCGGTGCGCTTCAGCGTCGGACGCCCATCATCCTGCTGCTGGCCCGATCCGCTGGTGGAATCCGGGATGTCGCTGGTGCTGGTGCGTTTCAGCAACACCGGACGGCCGGGATCTTGTTCTTTGCCGCCGTGCAGCCGGCGTCCCGTCTCATACGACGCCAGGCGTGCCTTCACCGATTCAAACTCGCTGGTATCGACGATATACTCAGGGCGATCCGGGAGGTACTTGCGAATCTCGTCCTGCGCCGCTTCGATGCGCTCCACGTTCATCGGATGCGTGGCGAACGCCTTGGCCACCAGATTCGGTTTCTTCTTCTCGACATTCAGCTTCTCGAAGAACTGCACGAACGCCTGCGGATCGTAGCCGGCGGCGTAGTCGTATTCCAGGCCCAGCAGATCAGCTTCGCGCTCAGCATCGCGCGAAAACTTCAGGAATCCGAGCGGCACTGCCAGCCCCGCAACCTCGCTGATCGCGTACGCCACCGGCCCGCCGATGAAGATCAGCGGCACTGACGCCATGTTCCAGATCTGCGCCCGCGTCATGTTCTTGGTGGCATGGCGAGCGCAAACGTGCGCGATCTCGTGCGCCATTACACCGGCCAGTTCAGCTTCGTTGTCGGCCGCCAGAATCAGCCCGCTGTTGACGTAGAAGAATCCGCCCGGCAGCGCGAAAGCGTTGACCTCCTCTGTGTCCAGCACCTTGATCTGGAACGGCACCTTCGCATCGGAGTGGCTGACCAGGTTCTGGCCGATGCGGTTCACGTACTCCGTGATAACGGGATCGGTCACCAGCTTGGCGCTGCCCTCCACCTCCTGCGCCAGCTGTCGACCCAGCGCGATCTCCCGATCGTACGAATAGAAATCCAGTCCGCCGCCGATGTTGCGCTGGCCGATGAGATCGACGTTGTATTTCGGCGGCAGGTTCGGATCCTGCGTAGCTGGCTTGGTCGTGGCTACCGCTGTCGCCGACGGCTTGGCAGGTGCCGGGTTTCCAGCACTGGGATCGGAGGCGCTATTAGGATCGGTTTCGTTGGCTGTGTTCTGTGCCCCGGCTGCTTCGATCTGCGCTGCCGTTGGAATGCCTAAGCTGGTGGCCTCAGGATGCGAGGCCGGCGAGAGGCTGTCCGCGGTGGACGATCCAGATTGGGATGGATTTTCCGGCGATTGGCTGTTCGCCGCCGGCGATGCCGGTTGCGGCTGATTTGTCGCGCCAGGCGCCGATTTGTCCGGCGCGGCTTGTGCGGCGCCGAGTCTCGGCAAGCTGAGTACGATCGCCAGAACCGCCAGCGCAAACTTCCAGGCAACGGTGGAAGGTGAAGCGGTTCGAAACGCACGGGGGACTGGCACGATCACACCTGCTTGATTATCCTGCCAAACTCATGGTTATGGGAACTATAAAGTTCGCCAGTGCGGTTGATGGGACTGCACTGAGAAGGAAACGCGAACTAACCGCAATAGATGCGCGGGCCGGAGCGCCGGATACTTTTCGCCGCACAATGTTCCAGACGCCCAGATCGGGACGTCTGTGCGGCTAGGAACGGCGAGACTAAGACACCGTACTGGCAAGCCGATCTGGCCAGTTACCCCAGGCGAAGAGGGATTATGCCCAAAAGGCAAGCTTCGCTAACCCTCACCATCGAATTGGAACGCGAGGACGATGGGCGCTGGATTGCTGAAGTGACCGACCTTCCCGGTGTTATGGTCTACGGCCAGTCAAAAGAAGAGGCTCTCGTTA
>JASHXK010000213.1 GCA_030043575.1 Terriglobales bacterium | reverse complement strand
TGGCACTATCGTGATTCGCAATAAGCACTTGGTTGCCGAGATGAGGGATTTTGGCAGATACGAAGGTGAGGGCCGCGCCGAGGGCATCAGCAACAACGATGACATGGTGATGGCTAATATGATTGCTATAGCTGCCAGTCACCAAGCCGGCAAAGGCGGGGCAAACTGGTCAGAGGAGCACTTGGCTGCTCGCGGCGACCGCGCCATGTTGATGCCGCAGACTCCTACAGTTTGGGGACTCTACAACCAGTACTCCGTCTTAGTCGAACAATTCCCCACCGAGAAATCATGCCACGACAAACTGGCTGAACTCGAAGCCAAGCACAAGATCAAGCTGCCTTGGACAGTACGCGGCATCCCGGTGACTCGCGCCAACACTATATGGTCCCCGATTTGGGATGGGCGCGGCACTCGGCCCGAAGCTGAGTTGCACGATCAGTATGGCGTCGAACCTAAGCACATGACCCCGGATCTAGTGCATGCATACCAAGAGGCCCGCCGACAGAGCGCCCGCACTGCTGCTGAGATAGGAGAGTTTATGAATGTCACCAGTGATGGAGAGGACGAATAGGATATAGCATATGGCGACCAATCTTGTGCAGCCGCTCGACCAATCGCTCGCACAACTCTACTGCCCGATGTGTGCGGCGAACGGCACTCCCGATGTGCCACTGGTGCGCGAGATGCATATTGTCAAGTGTGCATTCGGCCATCAGTACTCTTCCGTCTCCGAGGCTGTGGCTCGTGGCGCGAAGATGGTTCCACTCCCACTCAATGAGCAGCCTCCCATCACTTCGATCAAATGGCCAGTGTGGGTGCACCCCAAAGTCAAAGAGCTATTGGAGTCCCGCTACCGTGGACGCCTGATAGCGACTCTCGATTCCGTCCTCGGCTCGCTTGCTGATGGCAACGTGCTGATACTCACAGGGAAGGATGTAGAGAAGCTGAAAAAGCGCGGACTCAGTAACGGCTCCCAGATCGTGGCGGCGTTCGATGCCATGGACAATGCGGACAAAGAGCGCCAAGAAATGCAGTCCAAGCTCGAAAGATACGAGTCGATATTCAGGGAAGCGGGGATTGGCGGGTGATGCGTATGGCTAACTCCACTGGATCGTTCGCGTGGCCTAACTCCAGCCTCGTATGCGGCGAATGCCACTGCATGATGGATTGCTCCGTGTCCAAGAACACTATTCCTGCCGAATTCCGCTGCAAGTGTGGCAACCCTAGATGCGCTAACTATGGAAAGATATTCCGGCCCGAGCGTTCGGCGGCATTCAGACTCATTGAGATCACTGATCGGGTGTGTGATGAGGAACTGAAAGATGCTGCCGCTGGTCGATAGTCGTACTTGCACTCCTTGCGCTCTCTGCTAGACTTCCACTGTGGCTGCCACTACCACCACTGTCAACCCGCCCAAGCCTGCTATCAGCGAGACTCCCCCTGCGGGTAAACTGGCGCTGAATCCTTCCCAAGCGCAGGCTCTAGAGCGTCAGATTATCGATTGGACGAATCGCCTCTACGAAAGCGCCACAGAGGACCAAGATTTTCAACGCCAAGTCCGCGACACACTCCGACTGATCGAGTACGTATTCGAGGGTAAGCACTGGGCAGCGGGTGCTAGGTTCTCGCGCAACAAGCCTGCCATGCCCAAAGCCCGCCGCCACTACTGGGAGAACGCGAGCATGCTGACCGATCTCGCGCTGGATTTCCAAGTGCGCACATTCGATCACGCCAATCGGCACTCGCCGTTTGAGGAGATGCTGAATCAACTCTGCGTGCATTGGGCGTTGCAAAATTACTTTGACGATAGGATTTATGATGTTGTGCTCTACGGGTTGCTGCATACAGGTCCGGCTAAACTCCAATGGAACTCCTCCCTCAATGGCGGCATGGGTGACGTGCAGATCGTCCCCATTGCGCCTTGGCAGTGGGCCACACTGGGCGCAGGCGCAGAACCCCAAGACTCCGAGTGCATAATTTATTTTCATCCTGTCACCAGGGACTACTTGATCCGCAGATTCGGTCCCACCGCTGAGAGAGTAGAGCCCGACGCGGACTTTGGCTCGGCACTCAGTGGCCACTTCAACCGCCCCGCGCACATCACGCCGCAATCCTGGGCGACGATGGGTCCGGCGCTGCGGCGATCGCTAGGAGTCAGGTCCACTGCTGGCAGCGACGATCCCTATCCTAAGGCGATGCTCAAGGAGTTTTGGCTCAATGACGATAGCAAGAACGAGTCCTCTCGCACTGTCACTGTCGGTCCCTCTGATAGCGCCGGCAACCCAATCGTCAACTGGGCCTATCGCGTCGAACCCGGAGAGCGCCTGTATCCGCGCGGCAGAGTGATAGCCACGGCAGGCGACTGCGTGATGGAGGACCAGTGTAGCCCATACTGGCATGCCAAGAAACCGTTCCCGATCTACCGCCCACTGCGGGTGCCATGGCAAGTTTCTGGAGATTCGACCCTGAAGCCTTGGGTGGCCATGAATACCGTCATCAACAAGATTCTCGGCGGTGCGCTTGACTCTTTGTATGCCATCAACGAGCCGACACTGGTCGCTCCCAAGGGCGCATTCCCGGCTGGTGATTGGGAGTCGTTGGACCCCGGTGCGGCTGGTGGGAAGATTAAGTACAATAACAACGCTCCTCGCGCTCCCGAGTTCGCCAAGCGTGCCGAGTTCCCTTTCGCTCCCGCCATGCAGTCCATCGACATGATCTCCAAGGAACTCGATATGGCATCGGGCAACAGCGCCATGTCGCAGGCTCTGGGCAAAAAGCAAGTCCCCGGCGGCGATTCACTGGAGAT
>JASHXK010000212.1 GCA_030043575.1 Terriglobales bacterium | reverse complement strand
TCCTCATCAATGGAGCCCATATCCTTTATAACGCGCTGCACCTCTGCATCTATCCCGTCCCTCAAATGTGAGAAGCCGACACGGAGGTATTCGGAAGCGCTGGCACTCTGCAGTTCGGGCGGAAAAAGAGTGACCTCGCGCTGAAAGAATTCGATGAAGTCGAGAGCGTATTCCTCCAGATTCGGGTAGCTTCTTTCGTGCAGATCAGCCCTATACATCTTGATAATGGTTTCCCAAGGGATGCGCATAAAATCGCCGGAGCCATACACCATCACACCAACGGGTCGGTATTTCGAAAGCGCGAAGAGTTTATTGACGGTGTTGTAAATCTTCTGCCCACCAGGGAGCTGCAGCGTAACAGCGCTGTCGGCTGCCATCGCGGCCGCGTTTCTATTGAGAATCGCTATTTCTGCTGTCATCGCAGTCAGGTCCTTTGGAGTGACGTAATTCTACATCTCCCTTCGAATTCGGTCAGAGCTGCCAGCGCGGCATTGCGTCACCAATACCACGGAAGTACATGTACTTTCGTAATCTTGACAACTCATAGATCAAGCTTAGGCTGGTAGGTTGGGCTTAGTGTCCGACGGCCTCATAAGACGCCGTTGAGCGGCGCAGGCCGATGAGTTCTTTGAAAAACAGTGGCTAGTGGTCAGTTACCCTCCTGCGACTTGGCGAGAGGCTCGCGGAGATGCTTCTGTCGCCTGCACTGGCGTATTGCGTTTATTTGCGATATTTTACGGGGAATTGGCTAGTGACTGAAGGGCCAATTCGCGTGAATGCTTCTGTCGCATTGATTTACGGATTTCCTTTATTTTAAATACTTTGCGTGAAACTGGCTAATAAACTGAGGCCAATGTGCGTAAATGCTTATTTTATTCTCAATACTTTGCGGGGAATTGGCTAACCGATTGAAGGGAAATAAGTTAAGTGATTTATTAAGCCCTTTGTTTTGAATACTTTAATATAAAGTCTTTGTTTTCAATACTAGAATTTTTTTTGCGCTGCGTCCGCAAGGAGTCTGCCTTCAGCCAATCTTCAGGGATTGATCCGTCTGAGGATTAGTAGGTCGCGCGGCGGACGCCGAGCTTCGACGGCCACCAGGTCAACTGGATGGAAGTAGTGAAGTCGGTTTGGCGCGTCGGCGCCAGGACCGGCACCCACCAGGTTTCGTACTGCAGGAACGGTTGGATCTCGAAGTCTTTGTGCGACCAAAGGACTCCGGAAACGCTGTAGTCCCATTGGGTGCTGCCGCCGGGAATGAAATCGTCGGCAATCTTGCCGTTCCTCACGGCGAATTGAATGCTGCTCTTGGGGCTCAGGTGATAGGTGAACCATCCCTGATAGCCCTTGCCTTCGCGGCCGACCCAGCTGCCCATGATGTCGCGACCGTTCAGGTAGGCATCGTGGTAGACGACTTCCCAATAGATGAAGTGTCCACCCATACTGGCGACGGTTGGCGGGTCGGTGTAACTGGCTTCGGCGCGAAAGTCGAGCTTCGGGATGCCCGGGAAATGCGTCAGATAGATTCCGGGATTGACCGCCGAGCGGCGAGGTGCGCTTACGGGGTTGACGTCGTCGTGGACCAGCGAGTCGGTGTATAGCGTCAGCCAGCGCCGCACGAACGGCAGCCGGTAGGAGAAGTCAAAGCTGGCGTGGCGGGCGCCCGGGTCGTTGCGCGAAAATTTCTGTGCCGGCGATACGTCGGTCAAAGTAGTAAACGCGTTCCAAAACGATCCGAGCGTGATGGGCACATGGCCCTGTCCTCCGAAGACATCGTCACGCGTGAATCCGAACTCCAGATTCTCCGTCGGCTTGAAACTGGCTTTTTGTCCGAACATGTACGGGCTCGGCGGAAACTCGTGTCCCGCCAGCGCCCCGAAGAAGTTGGCAAACTCGAAAGGTCCCAGGAAACGCGACAGCCCGGGAATATTCACCGGCACCTGGCGATTGATCTGGATCATCCAGAAGGGCGCAGCATTATCGCTCATCAGCATGGCGCCGCCTTCGCCGGGTCCCCACCACATGCTTTGCTTGCCCACCGACCAGTCCATTCCCGCATACTTCATCACTGCATAGGTATCCTGCAGGGCAAACTGGTTGGCGGGAATCGGCGTGGGCGGCTGGAGCGGATTCTCGTCGACGTTGGCGATGACCTGCCGAACCGACAGCGGATATGCCGGAATGGTGGGCGCGTACTGATACTCGCCGTCAACGTAGAAGGCGAAGCGGTCGTCGTTCGCGCTGGCGCTGAAGCCGGTGATATTGTTCACGCCCTGCCAGTAGGGACGGCCATAGTTGTTGATGATGGTCTGACCGAAGTGATAGCTGTCGTTCAGCGGCGTGCCCGCAATATCCATCACCTGGGTGTACACGGAATCCAATTGCAGCGATTCCGTGGGATGCCCGTCCCAGGTGGCGAGTTCGGGCGCGAACTCCTCATCGAGGGTCTTTTGCAGCTGCCAGATTACCTTGGGAACGTCGGTGTGGTACTCGATCTTCTTGTTCAGTTCGATGAGCATGCGGGCGCAAGACATACGCGTCCACGGCCGCAGGCCAAGGAAGGCGGTGTCGATGTAGCCGAAGCCGATCAACCTCTCGAACGCCGGATAAATCCAGCTGTCGAGTGGCACATAAACACTGGCTGCATTGGTGGGACGCGGCGCCGAGGTCTGCTCGGCAACGATCTTCAGATCGTCATCCAGATCGGGGTTGTGCCGTTCTTTGTAGATATGCCGTCCAATCTGATAGCCCATCAATCCGCCAACGAAGACATCCGACAGGAAGTGCTGATCCGAAGCGGCTCGCGCCAGGCTGACTCCCAGCGCCGTGCCGTAAGCGGCGATCTCGGTTGTCAAGTGTGGATACTCCTCGGCGACCACCGAGGCGAATGCCCAGGACACAGCTGCATGGCCCGACGGAAACGAGGTGCCTGCATTCCAGAACACATTCTGATAATTCGCCGGGATGGGGCGCTCGCGACCGGTCGCGCCGGCGATGGCGTAATTCACACCCAGCGCGTTGATCATCGCTTCCGTCGCCAGCACGCCAGTTTCGCGCGCGCGCTCGTTGTGGGTGATGCGTCCCCAGATATAAGCGGCTCCAGTCATGCCACCCTCTGCGGCAAGACCCGCATTGGAAGCCACATTCCAGGCATGCAGGTTGTTCCAATGCATCGCCCAGGAGCTTTGCGAATCGGTGACGAACAGCGCGGTCGTAATGCCTGCCGATGGGACCAGCCATTTGGCATCCGCCGGCTGCAGATGAAACGGACTTGTCCAGATGTCCTTCTGGTCTTCCGCCAGGTGGATGAAGAACTTGCTTTCGTTGGGATGGGAGACCACTTCCGCGGGGAACTGTTCTACTGCTTGCGGTGGCGGCGACGAAGAGGGAACCGCTGCTTGTTGGGCAGAGGCTGAAGTGGCCGTGACCAAGCACAGCAAACCATAGGCGAGGGCAATGCGCAGTAAGCAACCGGCCAGAAGCGAACAATCGAATGGCTTGCCTTCTCCGGTGAGAGAGAAAGGAGTCATTCGAAGCGCCCAACTCCTCGACCAATCGGACTGTGCGTTTTCGGCTGCGAAGGTCCTGCGGCGGCGAATGGTCTCAAGGCACGAATACATCACGGCAGCTCGAGTCTTCGGCCTCATTCATGCGGCCGCTTTGTAGTAGCGAAGAATCCTGGCCAGAGCGTTGATCACGTCGTCCACATCGTGGTTCGACATGCCTGCCGACAGCGGAAGAGAAATCGTGCGCTCTCCGACGAACGTGGCCGCCGGGAAATCCGCGTTCGTGAATCCAAAGCGCTTGCGGTAATAAGGCTGCTGATGGACGGGAACGTAATGAATGCCAACCCCGATGTTCTCGGCATCGAGCGCGGCAATGATCTGCTCCCGCGAAGCTCCGATCTGCTCCAGCACCAGCAGTGGAGTGTACAGGTGATGAGCGTGGCGGGAGGTCGATTCCGTGGGCGGTGGCAGCAATAGCGGCAGTCCGGCGAGCCGCTCATTGTACGTCTCCCAGATTTGCTTGCGACGTTGCCAGTGCTGCTCGACCCTTTCCAGCTGCGGCAATGCCAGCGCCGCAGCCACATCGGTCATGTTGTATTTGAAGCCGGCTTCCACCACCTCGTATCCGGTGGGTCCGCCAACAAATCGACTCCACGCATCGGCGGTCATGCCATGTAGCGACAAGACCTTCAGCCGACGATGGAGCTCCTGGTCGCGCGCAATCACCATGCCGCCGTCGCAGGTGGCAATGTTCTTCGTGGGGTAGAAACTGAAGCATCCAGCATCGCCCATCAGTCCGGCCGGCCGGCCGCGGTACATCGCTTCGATGGCATGGGCACAATCCTCAATAACGCGTAGCCCGCGCCGATGCGCGATTTCGAGGATCGGATCCATCTCGCAACAGCGGCCGCACATGTGCACCACCAGGATCGCCTTAGTGCGCGGCGTGATGTTCCTTTCGATGAGATCTGGATCAATGTCGAAGGTACTGCGATCGCAGTCGACGAGTACGGGTTGCGCGCCCGCATGAATGATGGCATGCACCGTGGAGCAAAACGTCATGGCCGGAGCGATGACTTCATCGCCGGCGCCAATGCCGAGAGCTACCAGCGCGAGATGGATCGCCGCTGTGCCACTGCTTACTGCGGCAGCGTAAGGTGCGCCTTTATAGCGGGCGAATTCCTGCTCAAATTGCTCAACCCGAGGACCGAGGCCGATCCAGCGACTGCGCAGGCACTCCACGACCGATGCAATTTCCGCTTCGCCGATTACCGGAGCCCCAAAGACAAGCCGAGCCTCACGGGAACGAACTGGTGTTCCTCCAGCAATCGCAGGCAGATCGTTATCTTGCAGTGGAACGGAATGTCCGCTGGCCAGCGGAGCAGGTTTCATAGGTTCCGAGGTCAAGTTGGCTTCGTAGTGTTTGCTGATTGTAATTGATCTAAGCTTGTTGGCGGCAGCGGTTAGCACTCGGGTATACTTCGGGGAGTACTCTTTTCCGCGTAGACACGCCAGCCGGATGCCCTTCACGGTTTCTCATGCCGCCGCTGTCCTTCCGTTGCGAAGACTCAACTTGGTCTGGTCCGCCTTTATCGTCGGTAGCATGGCTCCCGATTTTCCTTATATCGTCGGTAATATCCATTATCGGGAAGTGGGCCATGAGTTTCCCGGCCTCATCGTATTCACCATACCAGCTTCGCTGCTTGCGCTCTTGGTGTTCCACAATGTAATCAAGCAGCCGATCATTCAACTGATGCCCGCCGGCATGCAAGAGCGGCTTCGCGATCAAGGCGGCGATTTCCGGTTCCTGCCGCTTTCCCGATTGCTCGCGATTCTCGGCTCCATCGTGCTGGGGATCGCAAGCCACATCGTCTGGGACTCCTTCACGCACGCTTACACGTGGCCGTGGCGTCATTCTACGTTTCTGCAAAGCTGGGTGCAGATCCCGATGCTGAACCATCGTGTGCCGATGTACAGTGCGCTACAGTATGGCAGCACGATCGTCGGCCTGCTGGCGCTGGCGATCTGGGTTTGGCTGTGGTATCGGCGCTCGCCGGTTTCCGCCGAGCCGGCATTCCAAACGCCGCCGAAATCGTACTTCGGACTTGCGGTAACGATGTTTGCCGTGGCCGCGGCAACCGGAGCCATTCGCGCCCTCTCTGTGATCGGTCTGCCCGAGACCATGGCCAGAGCGGATCGTTTCTTCCTCATCTATGCCGTCACATCGCTCGCAGTGGCGTTTTGGCTGCTTCTCTTTTACTGTGTGCTGGTCTCGTCGCATCAGGTCTGGTAGCCGGATTTTCTCGTCCCTAAGTCTGCTATGCCCCTGGTCAGCGTCATCATGAACGTCCGCAACGGCGCTTTGACTCTGCCGGAAGCCATCGACAGCGTTCTGAAGCAAACCTGCGCAGACTGGGAACTCGTCATCTGGGATGACCGCTCGACGGACAACAGCGCGGTTGCCGTTTCCCACTATCAGGATCCAAGGATTCGTTACTTTCTTTCGCCGGACGACGCACCACTCGGCAAGGCCCGACGAGATGCGATGCGCCGAGCCACTGGCGATTGGATCGCGTTTCTTGATCAGGATGACGTCTGGTTGCCGCAAAAACTGGAAAGCCAGCTAGCGCTCGCGAAGGGAAACGTTGGCTTCGTTTACGGACGTACGGTAAGGTTCTACCCTGGCGGATCGCAGCGCGACTACGACCAGGCTCACGAATATACGCTGCTGCCCGAAGGCGACATCTTCACCCTGCTTTTCGCAGATTCCTGTTTCATCGCGATGAGCTCCACGATGTTCTCTCGCTCGGCCATCGACTCGGTTGGCGGTATTCCCGAAGAGGTCCGCATTATTCCCGATTATTACCTATATGTCGCTGTCGCCCGGACGTATCCCGTCCGTGCCGTGCAGGAAGTGGTCTGCCGCTACCGCGAGCACAGTGACAGCCTGTCTCATATCGTGGCGCTGGAGATGCATCGCGAGGTGCTATGGCTGATCGACAAATGGGCCGGCCAGCTTGAGCCGCGGACGGTCGCGGTTTGCCGTAGACGGCATTTCACCGCCATCGCGCTGGAAGAAATGCGCAGCATCGCCACTCTTCGCCGTGGCATTGCTCGCTTGTTGACGCAGGGCTCACTGGCCTCGCAAGTGGCTCGCCCATTCGCCTATGTTTTCCACCTTGTCAGGCGCAACATCTGGCCTCCACGCTGGCGACGGCTAACGAACAACTCCAGCGTGTAGGATCAATTGTGCGTTGCCATGCCTCTGATCAGCATCATCATGAACGTTCGCAACGGCGCCACTTTCCTGCGTGAAGCGCTGGCGAGCGTGATGGCGCAGACTTTCGCGGATTGGGAGCTGATTGTCTGGGACGACTGCTCCACCGATGAGAGCGCGAAGATTGTCAGTGAGTTTGAGGATTCAAGGATTCGCTATTTCTTGTCGTCCGAAGAAACTCCTCTCGGTGCAGCCCGTGATCGCGCGATCCGGCAGGCTGCCGGTGAGTGGCTGGCCTTTCTCGATCAGGACGATGTCTGGCTGCCGCACAAGCTGGAGCAGCAGGTAGCGCTCATCGACAATGGGGTCGGCATTATCTACGGCCGCACGGTATTGTTCGATTCCCGGCGCGGCGACTTGCGCGACTATGACTATGCTCACGAATTCGAAGCGCTTCCCGAGGGCGAAATCTTCGTCGAACTTTTTCGCCACGCCTGTTTCATCGCCATGAGTTCAGCCGTTCTGCGCCATTCCGCGGTCGCCGAGACGGGTGGCATTCCCGACCGTATTCAGGTCGTTCCCGACTACTACTTCTACGTTGCCATTGCCCGCCGGCATCGCGCACGCGCTGTACAAAGCGTTGTCACCCGCTATCGCGTCCATACTGCCAGCATGTCGGCATCGCGGGCTCACCGGCTGCGGCTGCATCAGGAACCTTTGTCGATCGTCAAGCAATGGGCAGACGACTTGGATCCTCGCCTCAGCGCCTATCGCAGCATGACCTATTCCACGTCGCTTGCTGTCGAGGAGATGCGTAGTTCAAAAACTGCACTGGTGGGACTGAAAAGGCTGCTTGCCGACGGCTCAGTGTTCTGGCTGGTCTCGCGTCCGTTCGTCAGGGCGTGGCGTGCGACCCGACGGCGATTACGGCGCCCGTACTGGCGACGGGTGAAGGGCGACTCTTGAAGGGTTCTTAAGCCCATCTTCCATGATGTTATTACGTTCGCATGGAACGCCCGTCACGGGCAAAGATGCTTCGCCATATTGGCGCTTCGACGCGGATGTATTTCAAGAAAACCGTCTGCGTCCCACCACAATCCCCCCGATATACAAACCGGAGCATTCGGCACGAGGGGCAGTGGGGCCCCGGGACGAACCCACGGCAGGGTTTCAACTCGGATGTATCGCCCTTTTGCGGCTGCGGCATTGACACCGCCAACCGTCAGAGAATCGATGGTGATGTCTATCGTATAAAAGCCGTCATCAGAACCGGCAGCATGAACGACTGTGCCGCTGACCTCAGCATCCATGTGATAGTTCCGCCACCCTTGAATCCCAAGCATCTTGCCCAGGTAGGTAGTCAGCAAACCGCTGCTTCG
>JASHXK010000211.1 GCA_030043575.1 Terriglobales bacterium | reverse complement strand
GCAAAGGTGTCAGCAACGATTGGCTCCTTTTCGCGGATGGTTCGCAGCATATTCACGTACTGCGAACCTTGGCCTGTGTAGAGGAATGCGGCTTTGGGAGCCGGACCGTGTCCGCGGAAGATGCCCTGAGCACGGAGAGCTTTCCAAAAAGCAGGCTGATTCGCCTGGAAGGCTTTGAGGGCGATGCCACACTTCGTCGCCAGCTCCGCTGCATCGGCATAGTCGATCACCAGGCGCTCGGCTGCCCGCAGATCCGACTCGGCGGGCGGTACGGGTGCAGGGGCACTTCCAGCCTGAGCAGCCTTGAGTACTACAGTCAGCCGATCAATGAGAGCTGCCTGCGATTTGGCGCCGATGACTAACGCTCCGCGTAGTGGCGCCTTGTTCGTGATCTTAGCCGGAGCGGGCGGCGCAATCGGAGCTACACTCGCCAACGCTGCAGCAACGGCTGTCGCAACCGGGACGGTAGTGCTAGCTTGCGCGGGAACTGGCTGAGCCGCTGCCGGCGGCGTTACTGGAATCGCGATGGACTTCTTGCCATTCCCGTTCAGCCTGCCGGGAATATGCTCTTCCAGAACCATGTGGAAGTTTGTCCCGCCAAATCCAAAGGCGCTGACGCCGGCGCGGCGGACCGCATCCGCGGGAACATCCCAGGGACGCTGCTCCGTATTGACGTAGAGCGGCGAGTGCGCGAAATCGATGTCGGGGCTGGGATGCTCGCAGTGCAGGCTGGGCGGCAGTATCTTATGATGGAGCGCCAACGTTGCCTTCAACAATCCCGCAGCACCGGCAGCTCCCTTCAGATGCCCGATGTTCGATTTGACCGAACCCAGCGGCACGGAATGCGGCCGAAGACTTGTGGTGTTGAGTATGTCTGCCATACTCTGCGCCTCGACAACATCACCGACGCGAGTCGAGGTACCGTGGCCCTCGATCAGCGTCCCGATCCCAGGTTCGATGCCGGCGTTCTTCCACGCCCGCTCCACACAGAATTTCTGCCCGACCGGATTCGGCGCGGTGATGCCCTTCCCTTTGCCGTCGCTCGATCCGCCAATGCCACGCAGTACGGCATAGATCTTGTCCTGGTCGCGCTCGGCATCGGCGAGACGCTTCATCAGGAATATGGCACAGCCTTCGCCCATCACAAAGCCGTCTGCGCCATCCGCATAAGGTCTTGTTCCTGTTGCTGATAGAGCGCCGATCTTACAAAACTTCACGAAGGTCGGAGCGCCCATATTGCGGTCAACGCCACCGGTGACCACCACATCGAACTCGTCCTCTATCAGGCCTTTAACCGCCGCGCTCATGGCCGCCATCGCCGAGGCGCATGCCGCGTCGCAGGTAAAGTTCGGGCCATGGAAGTTGTAGATGTTGGCGATGCGCCCGGCAATGCAGTTCGCCAGCTCTCCCGGCATGCTGTCTTCTGTAATCTCGGGCAGCGTCCGATTCATCCGCTCATGCAATTCGCGAGTGATGCTGTCCCTTACCTCCGCCGGCAGCGCGGCGAAGGCGGTACTCTCGGCCAGCTCGTGTGCATATTCCGGAAAGAACACGCGCAACGAAGTCAGGTAATGTTTTTCTCCGGCCATGGCGTTGCCCAGGATCACCGCCGTGCGGTCCAGGTCCAACGCGCGCTTGGGATAGCCGAAATCTTCCAGGGCTTCGCGGGTGCAGGCGATCGCCCATTTCTGAGCCGGATCCATGGCCTCGACCACGCGCGGCGGCACCGGGATCAGCCACTTCATCGGGTCCCACACGAACTCCCGCACCCAGCCGCCAATTTTGGAGTAGGTTTTGTCGGGCGTGCTGTGATCGGCATCGAAGTAGTAAGCCGGATCCCAGCGGGACGGCTCGACCTCCGTGATGCTGTAGCGGCCAGTTCTTACGTTCTCCCAGAAGGCAGCGGCGTTTGGGGCGTCAGGCAGGATCGCTCCCACCCCCACAATTGCAATGGCTCGATGTGCGGTGTTTTCCATGATGGCGTTTCCTCTTCAGGTGGGGCGGGCGTCTGGGCGCGGAGCTCGACAGAGCCACTCCACGGAAAGCTCTTGTTCCGAGTTGGTGTGCGTGAGCAGTGCGGGTCGAGAACCCGCGCGGCGATTGCCGGCACTGCGGCCACACGCAGGACCGCTGCGCAGGACGCATCCTGGTTCTTCAACGTGCGGACGCAAAAGCACCGCACCGCTCATGCCCGTTACTTGTGAACCCTGGGACTAACGGGCCAGGGCAACTTCTTTCAACTCTTCTGCTGCCGGCTTCTTCGCACGTCCATACAGGGCGTCGGCAACGTAATCCATATCGGCGACCAAACCCGCTTGCGCGCGATGGATCGCCGTTAATCCCAAAGCTGCTTCAAAAGCGGGGACCTCCGCATCGCTCAAGCCGCCGGCGCCGTTGACGTAGCTCAGGCCCTCTGCGCCAACCAGTAGGGCAGCTTCGCGTGCGAAGATTCGACTGATGGCCGCCAGCGCCGTCGCGTCGAAGCGATCGTTCGCCTTCTCGTTCAGCCTGCCTTCGGCTGCAAGCGCTGCTCGACGGGCAAGCGTGGCAGCGCACTCGGCGTATGCGATCCACTTGCCAATGCGGAAGAGAATGTGCTGG
>JASHXK010000017.1 GCA_030043575.1 Terriglobales bacterium | reverse complement strand
GCCCTCGCCACGCATCAGATCGTGCTCAACTACGCCAGCATTACCTACATGGTGCCGCTGGGCATCTCCGCCGCTGCTGCGGTGAGTGTGGGCCATGCCATTGGCGCCGGCGATCCCGGGCGGGCCCGCCGCGCCGGATGGTTGGCGCTCGCCCTGGGCACCGGGTTCATGCTGCTCGCCGCCATCGTGCTCGTCGTGTTTCCCCGGCCGCTGATCGAACTCTACACCAGCGATCCGCGTGTGCTGGCCGTCGGCCCTACCCTGCTCGTCATCGTCGCCACCTTCGAAATCTTCGACGCTATCCAGATTGTGTCCACCGGTTCGCTGCGCGGCCTGGGCGAGACGCGCGCTCCCATGTGGGCCAATCTCATCGGCTATTGGGTGTTTGGACTGCCGCTCGGCTTTTTTCTCTGCTTCACGCTGAAGTGGGGGATCTATGGGCTGTGGATCGGTCTGACGCTGGCGCTGGTCGTGATCGCGCTGGCGGTGTTGGTGCGGTGGAGGAGGGACGCGCAGCGGCAACTCGTGGCTGTTGGCAGTCCTAACGGATAACCTTTGCCGCTCAGCGGCCGGAAACAACCTTTGCGGGACTAATGAACGCTTAGCTGCGAGCGAAAAAGCGCCTGGGATTCTCGACGGTGATCGTGTGAATGGCGCGCTGCGAGACGCTGAGCTGCAACAAGCAGGGTCTTGCGAGTGGTGAAGAGCAAGCCATACGGAGGGTCAAGTTTTTCTCTCCAGTCGCGAGCTTGCTCCGGAAGCAGCGAGCCCCCGAACTCCGAATCCTGCGAGAGGAAGATCTTGTCGGCGAACCCGGCGTCGATGAGGAGCTTAATGCATTCGACGCGTCGTTGGTAGGTCACCTTGTAGTTGGGCAGGAGGCCAAGATGAAGGTGGTCCATGCTCAGCGAATAACCGCGCTTCACAAGTCCTAACAAATAATCCATATCGCCGCTGTCGTCGCTGTGGTCGAAAGACACTCGTGAGGGACTCACGCCTTCGTCCTCGAGGATGACGGCATGACGCTCGGAGGCGCGATGGGCGGCGCACTTTGTTGCGCGGTCTGGTCAGTGCTGGCACCGGAGTCTTGGGGTCCGTTAAGTGCCGCGTGAATCCTTTTCCACGGCGCATCCGTCCCACCTTCGTGGGCAGTGTAAGTGTGGATTCCACAGGTGGTTACCATTGGTGTGCGGAATGAGACGCCGCACTTTCAAAGTGACTATAATCACATTTGGGGCAAATCCACTTGGAGCCCGCTGATTTATCAGATTCTAGGCGAAGGGAATCCCGCCAAATGGCGACAGGAAACTTGGCCCTGGGGCAGGAACAGGGCGAAAGAAGCGCGCGCCCGCGCGTCGTTAACGACTTCAGCATCATCGTTGCCACGGTGAACGGATCGGGGTCGCAGTCCGCCAACAGCGTGCTGCTGAAGAGCATCTTTGGAATGGGAGTTCCCGTGAGCGGGAAAAACCTGTTCCCCTCCAACATCGCCGGCCTGCCCACCTGGTACACCATCCGCGCCAGCAAAGACGGGTACGTGGCCCGCAAGCGCGAGATCGACGTCCTGGTGGCGCTCAATCCCGAAACCGCGAAAGACGACATGATGTCGGTGCAGCGGGGCGGCGTGGCGATTTATGAAGAGTATTTGAACCTCAGCACCTATCGCGAAGATGTGGTGTGCTATCCGGTTCCCTTCGACAAACTGACCCAGGCGATCTGTCCCGAGGCCAAGCTGCGCAAACTTGTGAAGAACATGGTTTACGTAGGCGTGGTGGCGCAGCTGCTGCACATCGACCTGGGAGTGGTGAAAAACTGCGTGCAGAAACAGTTTGCCAAGAAGCAGAAGGTCTTCGACTTGAACTTCGGTGCTGTTGAGACCGGCTTTGAGTATGCCCGGACCAACTTCACCAAGCAGGACCCGTTCTTCCTCGAACCCATGAACCAGACCGAGGGCAAGATCATTGTGGACGGCAACGCGGCCTGCGGCATGGGTGCGGTCTTCGCGGGCGTCACCGTTGTGGCGTGGTATCCCATCACGCCGTCGACGTCGTTGATCGAGGCCACGACCGATCTACTCAAGAAGTTCCGCGTCACTGAAAACGGCAAAGCAACCTTCGCCGTAGTGCAGGCAGAAGACGAACTGGCGGCAATCGGCATGGTGCTCGGCGCGGGGTGGGCGGGGGCACGCGCCATGACGTCCACATCGGGCCCCGGCATCTCGCTCATGGCCGAGTTCTCGGGACTGGGCTACTACGCCGAGATACCCGGCGTGATCTTCGATGTGCAGCGCACCGGGCCCTCTACCGGCATGCCCACGCGCACCTCGCAGGCCGACTTGCTTTCCACGGCGTTTCTCTCCCACGGCGATACCCGGCATCTGATCCTTTTGCCCGGCAACGTGAGAGAGTGCTTTGACTTTGGCTACGCGGCATTCGACCTTGCCGAACGTTTTCAGACGCCGGTCTTCGTGCTCACCGATCTTGACCTGGGCATGAACAACTGGATGTCGGATCCCTTTGCCTATCCTGACAAACCTCTCGACCGCGGCAAAGTGCTCACCGCTGCCGATCTGGAACGGCTGGGCGGCTTTACGCGCTACCGCGATGTCGACGGTGACGCCATCGGCTGGCGCACCTTGCCGGGAACAAAACACCCCAAG
>JASHXK010000210.1 GCA_030043575.1 Terriglobales bacterium | reverse complement strand
GTGCGGCGCAACATCGAGCGCTTCGAAATGGCGGCCACGCAGATGCGGGTTGGCAAGTTGTCGGGCGCAGTGGGTAATGCCGCGCATCTGGAGCCGGAATACGAGGAAGCGATTTGCAGGCGGCTGGGCTTGAATGTCGCGGCGGTTTCGTCACAAGTCATCCAGCGCGATCGTCATGCCTTTTACGTTGCCACGCTGGCGGTGATTGCGTCGACTCTGGACAAGTTTGCAACCGAGATTCGTCACCTGCAGCGCACGGAAGTGCGCGAAGCAGAAGAGTATTTCAGTGAGAAGCAAAAGGGCTCTTCGGCGATGCCGCACAAGCGCAATCCTGTGACCTGCGAGCAGATCAGCGGCCTGGCTCGCGTGGTGCGCGCGAACGCGCAAGCCGCGCTGGAGAACGTCGCTCTGTGGCATGAGCGCGACATCTCGCACTCATCGGTGGAGCGCGTGATTCTCCCGGACTCTACGATCCTGGTTGACTACCTGCTCCACAAAACGACTAACCTCATCGACACGCTGCTGGTCTATCCCCAGCGCATGCTCAAGAACCTGGAATCGACCGGCGGCTTGGTGTTCAGCGGACAGCTGCTGCTCGACCTGGTGGAGGCGGGTATGCTGCGCGAAGATGCTTACCGTCTCGTGCAATCCAATGCGATGCGCGCCTGGAAAGACGATCTGAACTTCCGCGACTTAATTATGAGCGAGCCGGAGATCGCGTCCAAAGTGAAGCGAGAGACGCTGGAGCATGCCTTTGATTTGCAACGCCCGTTGCGGAATGTGGACAAGATCTTTCGCAGAGTGTTCGGCGAGCAAGACGTCAAGAGCTAGGGTCATGTGTCGTCGGCTGAAGCCGACTCAGATAGAAAAAGACAGGCTTGGGCGCCGGCCTGAAGGCCAGCTCTATCCTTCATCAACAATTCCCAGCAATTCCGACATCTCTTCGTAGAGGAAGCCTTCGCCGGGACGGTAGGGCTGCACCCAGCGGCCGTCGATCACGAATTGGGGAATGGAGCGCTTACCGGTGTGTTGTACGACCTCTTGTGCGGCGCCGGGCGTGTTCTCAATATCGATTTCGGTGTAAGGAATGTTGTGCTTCTTGAGAAACCCCTTCGCAACCCGGCATTCGGGACACCACCAGGCTGAATACAGAATCAGCTCCATGGAATGATTGTATGACACAGCAGTTCGCGGCTGTCGGAAGTCCATGACGCGCTCGATGACGCTGTTGGCACTTCCGCGCAGTGCCGCAATCTGGGCCAACCTGTCTTAGAGACTCTCCATCCCACTCATCAGTCCGCGATCACACCGCCGCTAAAGCTTACTTGGCTGTCTGCCGATAGAAACTCAGCAGCTGAGAACAACCGCAGTCGCGCGTAAAGACAATTCACGGGCCAAGACGAAATCGCATGACCACCGTCCTCGGTATCTTATATGTCATGTCACTCGGCATTCCTGCTACGCTTCTGCACGAATGCGGACACATTTCAGCTGCACTGCTCTGTGGAGTCAGAGTAAAGAAGGTAGGCCTCTCCATAACGGGTTTGTATACGGTGAGGGAAGCAGGCCCCAAATGGGCCAACTTGTGCATCTCGCTGGCAGGTCCGCTGACCAACCTGATCCTTGCAGCAATTCTGCGGGACACCTTGCCGACGTTCGCCTGGGTTAATCTGATTGCCTGTGTTTACAACCTGTTTCCGATTCCCAACTCGGACGGCAGCCGTGTGCTGGCCCTGATACGGCAAGATACAACCGCAGCGGGCACAAGCAAGGTGCGCCCAGCGCACATGGAACACTCGCCTCTAGCCTGAGGGACAGCTTCGGAGAATCTAGTCTAGCGTCAGGACCTTTTGTTCCAGGTTGGCGCCGACTTTGCGTTTGCCAGGGACCACCGTGATCTTGCGCTGCCAAATGGCAAAATCACGCTTGCGCAGATTGATTGTGTGTTCTCCGGGCGGGACCACCAACGTATAGGGCGTTTTGCCTACGAATGCGCCATCCACGAATATGTCCGCACCCGCAGGACTGGACCAAACCTCCAACTCAGGATCTGGCGGCGGTGGCGGCTTGTTAGGCGTGGCAGTGGGCGTAGGAGCCGATGGCGGTGTGGAGGACGCGGTTGTCATCGGTTCCGGCGGCTGGTCGGGAACATTGCAGTTGACGTAATAAACCGAGAGCGGAGCGGCAAACGGCTTGCCTCTCGCCACAGGCGCCGAGTCATTCACGATGTCCGTCAGCACCTGCTCGAGCAGCTTGTCACGGGACGAGAAGCTTGCCAGACTGCGGCGGGATATAACCCTCCCCGTCTGATCGAAGGCCCGTATGTCTACCGATTTCGGCTTGTCATCCCGCTTCAAATCGAGGGTGTCCGTCGTGGCGGGTGCGGCAACACCCGAGTAGGCATAGCTCCACGTGCCGCCATAGCTGCTCACCCCGCCCGGCGTATCCTTGGACTGTCCCGCGCTGGTATAGGTTTGGGCGGACGGCTTCAGCCCCTCAAAGGAGTTTTCGGTGGTGGAGAAAACCACGATGAAATTGGCTAGAGTGGAAGAGGGAATTTGGGAGAAACAAAGGCTGGGGTAATGCTCCCGGTGTCCCTTACCGTCCAGCCATTTCGCTGCAAACTTAGGAATCGCCGGGACCGGCTGACCACCCTCGGCAACCGCAAAGGAAACGTTCTTCCCGCACGATCCTGAGGGAGCGGAAGTTTGTCCGCAGAGAAAACCTGCGAACCCCACTAACAAAGCGAGCGCAAGCCAACATTTCATCTTAGATCCGTGCCGGACACAGCAGCGCAGCTGTCCAGCGAGCCGAAGGGAACAAAGTCTGATGCCTACTGTCACCTTTTGGCATGGAATCATAGCACCATACTGGCGGCTTTATCCACCAACATTTTCGCGACTTGTCGAGGAGAGAGATAGCCAACCGCTTTCAGTTTCACCTCGCCCTTCACAACCTCCAAGATGTAGCTATCCAAATGGTCATTTAGAGTGAGGACGATTTTTTCGGCGCTGGGGTCAAAAGCCGCAGAGAGGTTCGAGGGGGTATCCACAACATTTAGGACCACCAACTCGGTGTTGACCTCGTCGTATTCGACGGCAGTTTCGCCCAAGGCATCATTAATGGATTGCACCAGGTGTTCAATTTCTTCACGGACTTGTTGCCAAAGTCTGGGCGCCCACAACGTTTTCATCCTGCCATCGACCGAGGCCTTTTCGTCGTCGATCCTGCGACGTTGTCGCCGTTCCTGGATCTCGCGGGCTTTTACCTGTCCGTACTGTTCAACATCGTTAAGCGGCATAGGACCTGCAATCTCGAGGGTCTGCACTAGCCTTCCGAAGCTTAAGCAACTAGGTCCTTTCTCGATACCGATTGGCGCCCGCAGAGGAAAACCCCGTTAGGCGGTTATCCCAAGTAAAGAGAAAGAGCGGACTTAGATTACACTGACGCAAGTTGCCCGCCAAGTAGAAAGGGTGTTTCGCTCTCGGCAATGCAGCCGAGGAGAGCACCAAGAATAGCAATCCCCCCAAAGTGCCCTTTCGTGATAGAACCTGATTGGGTCCTAATACGGCGCCGCAGATGACGTCATGGCCCCGCAGGCGTGCGCCACGATTTCCGTGATTGGACTGTACGTGCTCGAACCCCGGCCGGTCATTAGGAAAGGTGGTGTGGATGGCAGATTCGATCCTGATACTTTATGTTTGCGCCGAACCGCAAAGCCTAGGAATTCGTTTTATCCTCTCCATCGCCGGCTACGCCGTGCTTACGGCTACCAACGGTACATCGGCACTGAAGCAACTTTCTCGTTATCCCATCGCCCTGGTTCTGGCCGACCAATCCCTGGTCGCAGCCGATGCCACCCTACCCGATGAGATGAAGCGACTGAAGCCGGAGGTTCCAATTGCCCTGGTGGTACCGTCATGCAATGGCAATGGTTCCCGAAGCGGCAGGTGGGGCTTTGTTGTTGCCAAAGACACCAATCCTGCGGAGCTTCTGGCGACGGTTGCGAAAGCTCTGACCAGAGATTCAAACTTCGCAGTGGAAGCCTGGGCTGGCGATTAGGGTGCAGCCGGAGAGTGCCCTGGTAACGATTGCCGGCCATCCTTTCGCCACACCCTAGTGCTGATGCCGCTCCGGGAGACCGAGTCGAGCAGCGGTATCGCCTTCGAAGTCGAACTCGATGAGCACCGCCGGCTCATCGCCGACAACACGTCCATCGTGACCAGCCTCGATGACCACGACCTGGGGCGCAACGTAGTCGCGTGTGCAGCCATCCTGGAAGGTCATATGGATTTTGCCGCGGGCAAGAAAACCGATGTGCGTGTGCACGCAGAACTCGGTGCCGACGTGCGGTTTGATGTCGCGAGCCCAATGGAAGCCGACGGGATAGATCGAGCGCTTCACGCGAGCGTTGCCGGTGTGAACCACGTCGAGCTGGACGCCGCCGAGCTCCTGATGCTCGGCTCCGGGGATGGGTGCAAGAAGTGAATCGGCAGCGGACATGGCTAACCCCCTAGTTTCAAGTTTCAAAGACAGTTTCGAGTTTCACGTTTCGAGTTTCAAAGTCCCCGCGTCAGCCTTCGCGGAACCTTCGCGTCTGCAGTGGCACTAAATTCTAATCCATGCGTTGCCTTGCCCTCGTTCCAGTGCGGATTCGGCCGTTGCCGGCGAACAGGCAAGAGCGAACGGCGAAGAGCGAAAAGCGAGCTGCGCCTTTCATGTGATTGACCCACCCTCCCCCAAAATGTTATAAAAACTCGCCGTTTGTCTGCGCTGGGGTGTATCCCCGGATTGCACACAAACCGGTGCAAGTCCCGACGCGGCCAAGCCTCAACACTTCTGTCTTGAAGTGGAAGCGCGTTTCCGGGTTCCAGCAGGCCCATGCATAGGCTCGTTATTCGCGTTGCGCGAAGGTGCGAGCGGTGCGCGCCCGGCCGGCTGGTGGTCAACGATCTCTTGGAAACGAACTGAGAGTGAAACAACCGTAACTGTCATCATGCATGGGCGCTGCTCCGCCTTGCCGGCGGTGCGCTCATCGGAGGAAGGATATGCACACCTGGCTCGCTGCCTGGCGGCGGCTATCGTCGGTAGCACGCAATAACCCATCGAAGTTCTTACTTTCCGCATTCACACTTTTCATGCTTCAGGCTTCCACCGCATTCGCTCAGCCGAGCGAAGCCGGCGGCGAGGCCAACCTTCAGGTTCCCGATCTTTCGACCGTCAGCTTCCTGGGGATGAACGGCCACAACATTCTGCTGATCGGCCTTATCTTCTGCGCCCTGGGGCTGCTCTTCGGACTGATGATTTACATGCAGCTCAAGAAGCTGCCGGTACATCGCGCCATGCGCGAAATCTCCGAGCTGATCTACGAGACGTGCAAGACGTACGTGGTCACCCAGGGAAAATTCCTGATGATCCTGTGGGCGTTCATCGCGGTCGTCATCCTGGCGTACTTCGGATGGCTGCGTCCGATTAATCCCGTCGGCGTCACGCTGCCGATTATTCTGGCGTTCAGCATCGTCGGAATTCTCGGCAGCTATGGGGTGGCGTGGTTCGGCATCCGCGTCAACACCTTCGCCAACTCGCGCACCGCCTTCGCGGGACTCGGCGGCAAGCCGTATCCCTGCTATTCGATTCCGCTGCGCGCCGGCATGTCGATCGGCATGATGCTGATCTCGGTCGAGCTCCTGATCATGCTGTGCATCCTGCTGTTCGTTCCCGGTAGCTACGCCGGCCCGTGCTTCATCGGATTCGCCATCGGCGAGTCGCTGGGCGCGGCGGCGCTGCGTATCGCCGGCGGCATCTTCACCAAGATCGCCGACATCGGCTCCGACCTGATGAAAATCGTTTTCAAGATCAAGGAAGACGACGCCCGCAACCCCGGCGTCATTGCCGATTGCACCGGCGACAACGCGGGCGACTCCGTCGGGCCTTCGGCCGACGGGTTCGAAACCTATGGCGTCACCGGCGTCGCCCTCATCACCTTTATCCTGCTGGGCGTGCGCAATCCGACCGTGCAGGTGCAGCTCCTGGTCTGGATCTTCGTCATGCGCATCATGATGCTCATCTCCAGCACCATCGCGTATTTCGTCAACGAAGGTATCGCCAAGGCGCGCTACGGTAACGCCGACGAGATGAACTACGAATCGCCGCTCACTTCGCTGGTGTGGCTCACTTCCATCATCTCCATCGTTCTCACCTACATTGTTTCGTACATCATGATTCCCGTCCTCGGCGGCGATGGCACTCAGTGGTGGAAGCTGGCGACCATCATCTCCTGCGGCACGCTAGCGGGCGCCATCATTCCTGAACTCGTCAAGGTGTTTACTTCGGTCGAATCCGCACACGTGAAGGAAGTGGTGACCTCCGCCGAGGAAGGCGGGGCGTCGCTCGACATTCTGTCCGGCTTCGTTGCCGGCAACTTCTCCTGCTACTACCTCGGATTCACCATGGTCGCGCTCATGGCGATCGGCTATGCCATGAGCACCATGGGTCTCGGCGAACTCATGCTGGCGCCCGCGGTTTTCGCCTTCGGTCTGGTCGCCTTCGGATTCCTGGGTATGGGGCCGGTCA
>JASHXK010000209.1 GCA_030043575.1 Terriglobales bacterium | reverse complement strand
GCGTCGCTTCTCGGGACCAACCCCAAGATTTCACAAAAACGTGACACCCTGCTGACAAACCACCTGCAGTTCTGGCGTTTACTTCCCCAGAGCTAACTCTCAGGCCACATCGCTCGGGACCCCAGCAGCGATTCAGAATCAGCAACTGAGGAGAAACGTTATGAAACAGTCCATACCCAGCAACCACCTCGGGCAATCACCGCTTCACCGGTCGCCTCTCTGTCTCGGGATCGTCATCGTCATCGCGTCTTCCGCCTTGGCCTTCGGCCAGGCAGGCACGCTGGACTCAACCTATGGCACTGGCGGCATCGCAACCGTCTTCTCGGCAGCCAGCGGAAACCTGCTGAATGGGGCGGCGATTCAAGCCGACGACAAGGTCGTGATGGTCGGCTCGAATCCGAACGACGTTATCGTGCGCCTCAACACCAACGGCACCCTCGACAGCAGCTTCGGCACCAACGGTGTGGTAAGCCCGGACTTCGGCGTGCTTGGGCCACTGGACACGGTTGTCATTCAGCCCAACCAGCAGATTCTGGTGCTTTCGTCCGGATTTGTGGGGACGGCGATCGGGCGATTCAACTCCGACGGTAGTCTGGACACGACCTTCGGAAACGCCGGCTTCGCCAGCATACGTATCATCAGCAACGGTGTGGGCGCGATCATTCCGATGGCTCTGCAGCCGGACGGCAGCATTGTGATCGCCGGCAACAATCTGATGGCGCGCTTCACCAGCAGCGGTCAGCTGGACACGACGTTCGGCGCCAACGGAATCGCGGCAATGACCAATAGCATCGCGACTGGCATCACGATTCTGTCCGACGGCTCGATCCTGGTCTCGAACGGGCTCGATCCACAACCGGAGCTGTTCGGAGCGCCGCTGTTGCCGTCGCCGTTAGCCGGCGGAATCTCGCGTTACACCAGCACCGGCTCCCTGAATACGACCTACGGCATCGCCGGAGCGGCATCCTGCGTGGCGTCGGGGGCGGCCACGGCGCTGCAAAGCAACGGCAAGCTCGTGCTCGTCGGCACCGCGACCAGCGGAGTTGCCGTTACCCAGAACGGGGTGAACAATCAAATGGGCTTCGCCGCAGTTCGCTACAACTCCAACGGCGCCATCGATACCACCTTTAATCCCGGAGGCGGCATTGGCAGCGGAGGCGGTGTCGTCACCGGATTTGGCAGCTCGTTCCAGTTCGCCTCGCCCTTCGGAGTGGCGATCCAATCCAACGGTGAGATCGTTCTAGGGGGCGCGGCGGGCAACGGAAGCGGCGGCTCTCAGTTCAGTTCCGCGTCGTTTGGGCTGACCCGTTACACCTCGACCGGACAACTGGACACCAGCTTTGGCAGCAATGGCATCGTGACCACCACGCTGAGCGACAGCGTATCGTTTATCAACGCGGTGCTGATACAGAGCGACGGCAAAATCGTCGCCGTTGGCAACACTGGAACGCCCGGAGAATCGAGCTTCTCAGGCAGCTTCGTCGCCGCGCGCTATCTGGCCCAGTAGACCTCGGATGTGAACGCTACGTCGGCAACCCGGAACCCATCCGGTTGCTGACGTAGCTTCGTATTTTTGGGTTGACAACTTACCCAAGCAGGCGCAGACTCGGGTTAAATGTCAACCCGAGAAAAGAACGACCGTCTCGAACTGCTGCAGGGCACCCTCGATTTGCTCATCCTTCGAACCCTGATTCTTGGACCGCAGCACGGCCAAGGCATCGCACGCGCCGTCCAACGGACATCACAAGAGGAACTGTTGGTGGAGCACGGAGCTCTCTATCCCGCGCTGCAACGCCTGGAGCAGCGCGGCTGGATCTCTGCCAGGTGGGGCACCTCCTCAAACAATCGAAAAGCCCGCTTCTATTCGCTCACCGCCGCCGGTCGCAGGCAACTGGTCGCGGAAACCGCCAAGTGGAAACGACTGGTGACGGCAATTGGCAGAATTCTGGGCCCGGAAGCAGAGGGAACCTAACCTTCATGTTGCGGCGCAAGCGCAAACTCGACGACTTCACTGCCGAAATTGAAGCCCACTTGCAGCTCGAGATTGACGAGCTGCGGCAGCAAGGGCTGAGCGAGGAAGAAGCGGGAGACAGTGCGCGTCGCGCCTTCGGCAACCTGACTCTCGCCCAGGAGCGCTTCTACGAGTCGGGCCGCTGGCTGTGGTGGGACAGACTTGTGCAGGACACGCGTTTCGGCCTGCGGATGCTCCGCCGAAATCCCGGCTTCACCGCTGTCATCATTCTGACCCTGGCTATCGGTATTGGCGCCAACACTGCCATTTTCTCGGTCATTCATGCGGTCCTGTTGCGTCCGCTTCCGTTTCCAGAACCCGACCGCTTGGTCTTTTTGTCGGAAGCGTACGCCGAGATACCGGAGATGTATATCTCGATGGCCAATCTCGCCGACTGGCGAGCGATGAACACTGTCTTTTCCGGCATAGGGGCGACGCGACGCGATTTCTTCGACATGACCGGACGGGGCGAGCCGCAGCGACTTAACGCGCGAGACATATCTGCCGATTTCTTCCCCACGTTGGGTGTCAAGCCGCTGCTGGGGCGTGTTCTCACGGGGGATGAGGACAAGGTCGGGTCGCCGCGGGTGGCCATGCTGGGAGAAGGTTTCTGGACGCGCGAGTTCGCCCGCGATCCCAGAGTTCTGGACATGCAGTTGAAGCTGAACGGTGAGCCCTTCACCGTGATTGGCGTTGTTCCCGACCGCGGACCTCACCTGATCTTCCACTCCGATGTGGATGTGTATACCTCGCTGGGCCGGCTGGAGAACAAGATCGGGGGTGCGGCACGCCGGGACGATCATCGCGGGATCTATGCCTTTGCTCGGCTGAAGCCTGGCGTCTCCGTGGATCAGGCCCGC
>JASHXK010000208.1 GCA_030043575.1 Terriglobales bacterium | reverse complement strand
GCGGGAGGTGGCCGTGGAAGGCCGCGCCGCACGATTCGACGCCAAAGGTACGCGGCATCACCACTTCATCTGCGACCGTTGCGGCAATGTGGAGGATTTGGACTGGTATGACGTGCCCAGGCCCGCGAGCGGGACCCTCGGAAAACGGGTTCTGCGGGAATGCGAACTCATTTTCCGGGGACTATGCACCAAGTGTGCGCCACGATGCGTTTCGGTCAAGCCTCGCAGGCGTGTGCCAGCCAGATGAATGGCGGTCGCCGGCGAGCACGAAGGCTGGCCGGCGATTGGAAAAACCCAGAATAGATTTGTAGTTCGTCACAGCTTTTCATGCACAGTTTGTTTAACAATTCGTTTGCCTTATTCGACTGAATAATTCGAAGGAAGATAAATATATGGAAAAAGAACTTGCCACCGCAGTGGGGGCGGCCGTCCCCGCTGATCAGCAGCAACCCTCATCCACCGAAGCCAAGTGCCCGGTTGCGCACGGCGCTCCCCGACAGCCCTATACCAATGCCAACTGGTGGCCGAATCAGCTCAACGTCAACATCCTGCATCAGCACTCCCCCAAGTCTGACCCGATGGGCCAAGAGTTCAACTACGCGGAAGAATTCAAAACCCTCGATCTGAATGCGGTGGTCAAGGACCTTCATGCCCTGATGACAAATTCGCAGCCTTGGTGGCCGGCCGACTTTGGTCACTATGGGCCACTGTTTATTCGTATGGCGTGGCACAGCGCCGGCACCTACCGCATCGGCGACGGGCGCGGCGGCGCAGGCTCCGGCGAGCAGCGCTTTGCGCCGCTCAACAGCTGGCCCGACAACGTAAACCTCGATAAGGCGCGCCGCTTGCTCTGGCCAATCAAGCAGAAATACGGCAGGAAGATTTCCTGGGCCGACCTCATGATTCTCGCCGGCAACGTGGCGCTGGAGTCGATGGGATTCAAGACCTTCGGCTTCGGCGGCGGGCGCGAGGACGTCTGGGAGCCCTCGGACGACATTTATTGGGGCCCCGAAGGCAAGTGGCTGGCGGACGAGCGCTACAGCGGCGATCGTGACCTGGCGAATCCACTGGCCGCTGTGCAGATGGGTCTGATTTATGTGAATCCGGAAGGTCCCAATGGTAACCCGGATCCCATTGCAGCCGGACGGGACATTCGCGAGACCTTCGGCCGCATGGCGATGAATGACGAAGAAACGGTTGCGCTCATTGCCGGGGGTCACACATTCGGCAAGACCCACGGTGCCGGCGATCCGAGTAAGTATGTCGGCCCTGAACCGGAAGGTGCTCCGCTTGAGCAGCAAGGCTTGGGCTGGAAGAACACTTATGGCACCGGCAACGGCGACTACACGATTGGCAGCGGTCTGGAAGTCATCTGGACGACGACGCCAACCAAGTGGAGCAACAACTTCTTCGAGAACTTGTTCAAATACGACTGGGAACTGACCAAGAGTCCCGCTGGCGCGCATCAGTGGACACCAAAAAATGGCGCCGGCGCCGGTACCGTGCCCGATGCACATGATCGTTCCACGCGTCACGCGCCAACCATGCTGACCACGGATCTCGCTTTGCGGTTCGACCCGATTTATGGGCCGATCTCCAAGCGCTTCTACGAGCATCCCCAGGAGCTCGCAGACGCGTTCGCTAAGGCGTGGTTTAAGCTGACGCATCGCGACATGGGGCCGATCGCACGCTATCTTGGCCCCCTTGTTCCTAAAGAGCCGCAGTTGTGGCAGGACCCTGTTCCCACAGTCGATCATGAACTGATCGGTGACAATGACATCGCTGCGCTGAAGGCCAAGATCCTCGCCTCCGGACTGGCGATCGCGCAGCTGGTCAAGACTGCCTGGGCGTCGGCGTCGTCGTTCCGCGGCTCGGACAAGCGCGGCGGTGCGAATGGAGCGCGCATTCGTCTGACACCGCAAAAGGACTGGGAAGTGAATCAGCCGGCAGAATTGGCGAAAGTCCTGCAAAAGCTGGAGGCCATCCAGAAGGAGTTCAACAGCTCGCAGACCAATGGCAAGAAGGCCAGGAAGGTCTCACTGGCTGACCTGATTGTTCTGGGCGGTTGCGCAGCCGTCGAAGCAGCGGCGAAAAAGGCCGGCTACGACGTGAAGGTTCCGTTTTCGCCCGGGCGCACGGACGCCTCGCAAGAGCAGACCGATGTTCAATCCTTCGCGGTGATGGAGCCGAAAGCGGACGGCTTCCGCAACTACGTTCGGAAGACTAACGGCGTATCGCCGGAGGAACTGCTCGTCGACAAGGCGCAGTTGCTGAATCTGACTGCCCCCCAGATGACGGTTCTCATCGGCGGTCTGCGCGTCTTGAATACGAACTTCGGTGGCAGCAAGCACGGCGTCTTCACCAAACGGCCCGAGACGCTGACGAATGATTTCTTCGTCAATCTGCTCGACATGAACACCGAGTGGCAGCCCGCCGGCTCCAATGGTGTTGGTGTATATGAGGGGCGCGACCGCAAGACGGGCGAAGTGAAGTGGACCGGCACGCGTGTCGACCTGATTTTCGGTTCGCACTCACAGCTTCGCGCGCTGGCGGAAGTCTATGCCTCCGACGATTCAAGAGAGTCCTTCGTGAAGGACTTCGTGGCGGCATGGAGTAAGGTGATGAACCTGGATCGCTACGACCTCGCCTGAGGTTGGCCAATGAAGCTGGCAATGCGGGCCGGAAGCTGTTTCTTCTCCGGCCCGCTGCGGCGTTCATGCGTCACAGAGTTGGCCCCGCTGCGGTGCTACACTGGCCCGTGGTTCAGGCTATGACGGATTACGATGCCAGCAACGGTGGCGATCCTGTCGAGCGCGGCACACTCTACCTTGTCGGCACGCCCATCGGCAATCTGGACGACATAACGCTGCGCGCCCTGCACGTGCTGAAGGAAGTCGACCTCATCGCCTGCGAGGACACGCGGCAGACGGCCAAGCTGCTCAATCACTACGCCATCAAGAAATCTACTCTTAGCTATCACGAGCACAATGAACTAACGCGCGCGGCCGAGCTGATCGTGCATCTGGAGCGCGGCGACAATGTGGCCGTGGTCAGCGACGCCGGAATGCCCGGCGTCAGCGATCCGGGATATCGGCTGGTTGCGCTTGCCGTGCGGCATCACATTCGCGTGGTGCCTATTCCGGGCGCATCGGCGTTTCTCTCGGCGCTGGTTGCCAGCGGTCTTCCGACCGATTCCTTCCGCTTCGGCGGGTTTCTTCCTGCCAAGTCTGGAGCCAGACGAACTGCTCTCGAGGCAATTCGCAATTCTCCGCGCACGCAGATCTTCTATGAAGCTCCGCATCGGATTGTGGAGAGCCTTCGGGATGTCGTCGAAGTGCTCGGCCCCGATCGTCACGTAGTGATCGCTCGCGAAGTTACCAAGCTGCACGAGGAGTTTCTGCGCGGGCGCGCCGATGAAGTTCTGGCGCAGCTGGACAAGCGCGGCGAGGTCAAGGGCGAGATCACGCTGCTCATCGGCAAGGCCGACGAGGCCCCGCATGTGCCTGATTCCATCAAGTCCGTCGCGCAGCGGGTGAAGGAACTGATAAACGCTGACAAGCTGGACGAGAAGGCTGCGCTGAAGCAGGCGGCTAGGGAGTTTGGGCTGTCGAAAAGTGAAGCCTATCGCGAGCTGCAGAGAAGCAAGGCCTAAGGCCCATTCCCATTTGACAATCGCGCTGCCACTGCTCAACAATAGCGGGCAAGTTGGAAGTGGTTGGACCGCTATGACCTGCATCTGCTTGGAGATCAGCACTCCGACTCACTAACCTCCAAGGACAAAGCTATGGCCCGGATCCTTTGTGTGGACGACGAACCCAATATTGTCACGCTGAAGTGCGCCATTTTGCAGGCCGCCGGACACCAGGTTACGCCGTCGACATCGGCCCGCGACGCCATCGAGAAGATTGAGCAGAACAACTACGATGCGGTGGTCACCGACTGGCGCCTGGGCGACGCTAATGGCCGCGCCATCGTGCAAGCCGCCAAGACGCACTCCACCATGCCGGTGGTCGTTGTCTCCGGATATGTTGCGGAAGCCTTCCAGGCGGCCGAGCCTCTCGCCGATCTCTATCTCGAGAAGCCGGTGAATCCGGAAGAGCTGGTGACGATCGTCAATGAGTTGCTGAAGACCAGCGATCACGCCGCGACGTAGCAAGTCCCACCTCTGCCGGCGGTCAGAGCCAGCGCGCCAGATGGCATCCATCCTCGGTCAATTCAAACGCCCGAATTCGCTTACCGCCGCCGATAAGAGCCTGGGGTGGCTTCAAGAACTGCGTTGGCGAGCGGATCCATTGTCGATGCTATTGTGCGCAATCCACAAACTGCAGCATAAGCGGCTTTGGCTGAAAAGGCCGCTCAAAAAGAATCAGGCTTTGGTCGGGGCACGGTTATGCCATGGCCAAAGCCTTATCCTCTCTCGCTGTTTCGACACGGCCAGAGACGTGCCGAAAACCCAAAGTCCTCATTCTGCCTAGTGAATCGTCGCTGATCGCGAGTTGATCTCCATGCGTCCCTTCACCGCGGCAATCGCCGGTTGCGGCCGCAGTGGAGTTAGCGGAACCGAGGCTGTCGCCTGTGCCAGAATCCGATGATGCACGACGAAGAGCGCGAGCTCCAGCCGATCGGAGACGCCGATCTTGTCGAAGATGTTGCGCAGCGCGTTCTTGACGACCTGCTCGGTGGTGTAGAGCTGCATCGCGATCTCGCGGTTCTTGTAGCCCTGTACGATCGCGGCGATGATGCGCAGCTCGCGATCCGACAGCCGGTTGCGTACGCGCAGGCCAACCAGATCTTCATTGACCTCGACCTCGGAGGAGTTCGGGCCCTGCAGGAACGCCTGCCCCTGAGCTAAACGTCGCACCGCTTCCACCACCATGTTGCCGCTGGCGGAGCGGTAGATGACGCCCTGCACGCCCATGCGCATGAAGTCGGAGGCGTTCTCGCTGTTATCGCAGATCACCAGTACGGCGATCTGCCGCCGCTGCGCAACCTCCTGTATCTCAGCGAGCAAAGCGATGAATCCGGTCGACAGGACCACTACGTGCGGCCGGAGCTTGTCGAGGGCGTTGAGTATTGCCTCGGCTGAGACTGGCTGGCCAACGATGCGAAGATCTTCTTCGACGGCCAGAACCTTGGCAACACCCGCTCGAAAAATCGCCTGGTGGTCAGCGATGATGACGTTGATCATGGTTAGGTTAGGAGCCTTCCTGAGCGGCGCAGTCAGTACCTGCCGAAGTGGCTGGGCAGGCAACTGATCAGGCGGCACTAACTGTTCTTAGCCCGGGTTACGCAACAACAACAAGACGGAGTTATACCACGGATAGAGAAAGATGGAATAGCTCTTTCGTGGAGGTGGTGATTCTCGGGCTACCTGCCCCTAAGCCAGGCAGGTTTTTCGGATGGGCATCCACGCAAAAAAATGCTCTGCCAGCTTCAACGGCGAGCGAACAGTTCTGCCAGGCCGTATCCGCTGATCAGCGCTATCGCCACGGCGCCAACTGTTAGCCGCCAAATGTAGGTTCTCGCATAGTTTTCCATATCCAGGCGTTCGT
>JASHXK010000207.1 GCA_030043575.1 Terriglobales bacterium | reverse complement strand
AAACTCTCCTCGACAACGCACCGCTCGCGCATTTAAATTCCCACCACGATGAAACGAATTGCCTTGTTCCTCCTGCTCTTCTTCTCTGTGGCGCTTCATGCCCAGGATCAGCAGCTGGCCCGCATCGGGGACTTCAAGCTGGAATCCGGTGAGGTGATTCACGATTGCGTCCTCGGCTACCGGACCTTCGGGAAGCTGGACGCGGAGAAAAGCAACGTCGTCGTCTTCCCGACGTATTTCGGCGGGCGCTCGGCCGACCTGGCTTCGTTCATCGGACCGGGAAAGATGGCCGACAGCTCGGTCTATTACGTCATCGCGGTCGACGCGCTGGCCGACGGCGTCTCCTCGTCGCCATCCAACAGCAAATTGCAGCCTGGCATGCAGTTTCCCCACGTCACCATCGGCGACATGGTCAATGCGGAGCACAAGCTGCTGGTCGACGCTCTGCATCTTGCACACGTCCACGCCGTCGCCGGCATCTCCATGGGAGGCTTTCAGGCGTTGCAGTGGGCCGTCTCCTGGCCCAACTTCATGGACAAGATTGTCAGCGTGGAAGGCTCGCCGCAACTCACTTCGTGGGACGTGCTGCTGTGGCGCAGCGAACTGCGCGCGCTCGAGAACGATCCGGCGTGGAACAACGGGCAATACACCACCGAGCCCAAGCTCCAGGCGTTTGTCGGCTTTTTCCTGGTCGTCTTTACGACACCGGAATACATGGTGAAGAACTCAACCATCGCTGACGTCGAGCAGTCTTTCGCCGGGCCGCACTGGCCGCTCGATGCCAACGACACGATTCGTCAAATCGAGGCGTTGCTAAGCCAGAACATCGCGGCGCCCTTCGGCGGCTCGCTCGCACAAGCGGCAACGGTGATTCATGCGCCCGTGCTGGCCATCGTGAATCGCCAGGACCATCTGGTGAATCCCACAACTTCGATTGAGCTGATGAAGCTGTTGAAGGGAAAGCTGGTGCAACTCGACAGCGACTGCGGACACCGCGCCTTCGCTTGCGAAGAGAGCCAGATTGCTCGTGCCATCGCGGATTTCCTAAAGCGGTGAACGTGGCCCTGGTGGCGCGGTTTGGCGTTGGAAATTAACTCAGTTGTATACCTGAGAAGACGCAGGTTGCGTTCGAGACCCCGGCCCCTTAGTGACCGGCTTCCCAGCGAATGTTTCACTTGTGTAACTACTATCGCACCACGTCGGATTAACCGATTAATTACGCAATTCGTATTTACAAATCTGCCCGATGGGGTCACAATTTGTCTGCAGTTCAGGCAGTTCTGGGGGAGGGCTGCCTTAATGAGCGCTCCACCGTCTCCGGGGGAGCGCTCTTAGAGTTTCTGCCCAGATCCAACACTTCCCTACTGTCCGCATTGGTCGACGCCGTTGCCGGCGGCCCGCACTGCGGCGGCTGCGTCCCACGGCATGCCGCTGCATCTAATCTCGTATCGGGATGGTACGATAAAAGGATAGGCCCCGCTACGCGCCCTTTGAGCGGGACTGGTAAAGCAGTGTCCCGCAGGAGGAAGAATGGCCAGTAATGCAATTGTGGAAGTAACCGATGCGAACTTCGATCAGCTGGTTTTGAAGTCCGACCAGCCCGTAATGGTGGACTTCTGGGCGACCTGGTGCGGCCCTTGCCGCGCGCTGGCGCCGATCGTCGACGAGGTCGCGCAGAGCTATAACGGCCGGGTCAAGATCGGCAAAATGGATGTAGATAAGAACACCGCCACGGCGCAACGTTACGGCGTCCGCGGCATCCCCACCCTGTTGGTCTTCAAGGACGGCCAGGTGAAGGACCAGATCGTCGGCTACGTCTCGCGTGAAGTCATCGAGAAGGCGCTCGACAAGAATCTCTAAGCTGAAGTGATGAGCGCGGCCGGGGCCGCGCTCTTTGTGTCTCTGATAGCCGTGGGCTGGCCCTCGAGTCAGCCCCATCGGCTAGGTTCTCGCTACGGATGCGGAAGGCGGTTAGCGATTGGCCGCTGGCCCGTCGTGCGCAGCCGGCATGATCACGTGGTCGGGAGCGCTACTCTCCGTGTGCGATCCCACAACGCTATTGTCTCTGGGATCAGTTTTTGCGTTGGGCTTGACTGGCTCCGGGGTCTTGCTTGGCGTTTTCACTGCATTCGGTTTGGTTACAGAGCTGGGGGATACACTGGCGTGGGAAACGCCCGCCGCACTCGGTCTCATTTCGGCACTCGGCGCGATTGCGCCGAAGCTGGCAGCACGCCCACCCGTGGCTATCGGGCCTCTGCCAATCGACCGACCGTGTTGTGCCCAGCTGACCGCTGTCAGCAAGCCGAGCAACATCCCGCAAATTAGTATCTTCTTCATACAGTTCCTCCGCTAATGTGAAACGCTATGGCCAGCCGACGGAGGGCGTGATATCGCAGCGCTGTCGCATCTGCTGAGGATGATGCAACAACTGTGCCAATGCACACGCTCATTGAATTTGCAGGACTTAAGCGGTTGACCGTAGACACGGATCAGGGAAGTTTTGGCACACCACTGCCTAATTCTTCCGCCCATGTGCTTTAAGCGAAGACGGTCTCGCATGTGGTAGTAGCGCAACGCGCCGGAAAGATTTTCACCTGGAAGCTCAGCAGCAAGCAGACTACAGCGTGCTTGTGATCAGCTTTGTCGATAGCCGCTGGCTAACCTTCGCGGAGAGATCGCTGATTGCTAATCGCTAATTGCTAATTACTGCCTTTCAATACTTCCTCAACACCCCAATCACTCTTCCCTGCACCTGTACCGAGACTGCAGGAACAATAATTGGCTGCATGGCAGCATTCGAGGGTTGCAGTCGCACTTTGCTGCCCTCTACGTAAATACGTTTCAGCGTTGCCTCCGTGCCGTCGACCAGCGCCACCACAATCTCGCCGTCGCGCGCCGCGTTCGTCTTCTCCACCAGCACGTAATCGCCGTTCAGGATGTGCTCGTCCTGCATGCTTTCGCCCTTCACCTGCAGCACGTAAACTTCTTTCGAGCGCGTGAAATCGGCCAGCGAAATCGACTCCGGGATTTCCACCGCCTCCAGCGGCTGGCCGGCGGCAATGCGCCCCAGCAGCGGCAGCGTCATGTTGTTTTGCGCCGCCGCAGCGGCCGCGACCGCCAGCGACGTCTTCATCAGCCCGCGCGGCCTCAGCAGATCGATGGAGCGGCTGCGATTGTAATCGCGCTTCAGCAATCCCTTCTGCTCCAGATTGGTGATGTGCTTGTGCACCGTGGCCAGCGAACTCAGGCCCATGCCTTCGGCGATCTCTTCAAACGATGGCGAGTAGCCGTGCTGGTCGACAAAACTCAGGAGAAAGTCGTACAGCTCTTTCTGGCGACGCGTGAGAGCCATAGGATTGCTCGAACCTCCGCCTTTATTGTAGCGAATAAAAGGCGAATTTCAACCGGGACATGCTGTTTATGATTGTGACCCCGTTCCATTGTTGATTCCTCCCATGCTTGTGCGATCACGGCGGCAACGGCATACTTTCCCTTATGCGCAGCAAGATTCTCGTAATGGCAATTCTCTGCTTCTTCACGCCCGCGATGCTGGAAGGTGATGTCCTCGACTCCAGCGCCAACGGCTTCTCCATCAAGATTGGCACCATGATCCAGGCCGGTCCCAACGAAATCTATGACGCGCTGGTGCACCACATCGGCGACTGGTGGAGCCCCGAGCACACCTACTCGAACGACTCTCACAACCTCTCCATCGACGACAGGCCGATGGGCTGTTTCTGCGAGAAGTTTCCCAACAACGGCGGGGTTCGCCACGCCGAAGTCATCATGGTTATGCCAAACAAGATGCTGGTGATGTCGGGAGCGCTGGGGCCTCTGCAACGCGCCGGCGCGACTGGCACTCTGGGCTTCGTGATCCAGCCGATCCACAGTCAGACGCGACTGGAAGTGACCTACAACGTGGGCGGCTACATGTCGGGCGGGCTGAACACCTGGGCCGATACCGTCAACAAAGTCCTGACCGAGCAGGCGGCGCGCCTGAAAAGCTACGTCGAAACCGGCAGTCCCGTTCCCGCCGGCGCGAAGAAGGCGCAATAGAGTCACCCGGAACGGCGGATCGTTTTGTATATGGAATGAACCGGGTACTATGTGCTGAACGGGATGGCAACCAGCGTATTACCCGACTCCAAGATGCCACGCACCCGAAGAAGGAATGGTCGACCGGCCAACGGTCGTAGAATGAGTCCTCGCCGCACGCCTTAACCGTGCTTCGCGTTTATTCTGTTCTCCCCCTTGCTGCTCGGGAAGGCGATGTCAACGATCGAGTCATCGTCATCGCCGTCAATCCTCTGGGACTTCGCGGCGTTGTTGTTGGGCGCAACTACTGGATCTTGCTTTGCCGCCGCCATCTCCTGGTCTGAGCGGAGCGCGCCGCCATCCGCTCCCTTAAAGTGTCTGCTCAGTGCCAGACCTTGCTTCTGATACGACGACCCAATGGAAACCCCATATACCTTGTCCGGCGTCGCCGCCATCTTGTAGTAATGCAACCTTCCGACAAGCTGGTCGTGCTCTAGAAGAAGGGGCATAACGTGAGCCCGAACTTCCAGTACGGCCTTTGCTCCCTGGATTTCGCCCCCCGTGCCGTATCCAAATCCTGGGTCGAAGAATCCTGCGTAATGCACGTGGAACTCCCCCATCGTCGGATCGTAAGGAACCATTTCGGCCGCATGGTTTGGGCCGACCCGAACGGCCTGCCTCGAGGCCAGGATATAAAACTCATTTGGTTCAAGGATGAGATATCCCTTGTTCGGCCTCGGGATGGGAAGCCAGAAGTCTTCGGGATCATAATGACGACTGAGCCCGAGGTTGATAGGCCGGCCATGTCTTCGCGCTTTGTATCCGATAAAGCCCGACGATCCGTCCCCTTGAAGGTCTACCGAAACGCGAAGTCCCTTATTTATATCGCCCTGTCCTGAACAGTTTGCGTCGTTGAGAACTAACAAATCCTCTTTGGCCAACTCTTGCAGCTCGTTGTCCGGCACTGGATCGGACTTGCCCCGCACCAGTCGCAATTGATTTAGCTTCATGCCGGACTTCACCAGAATGGGGAAGGTGTGAGAGACGACCTGTAGGTACAGGTCCCCGTGATACCCCATCGGAACCCGGTCGAATTCGTCTCCCCAATCCGTAATCAGACGCGTGAAAATATCGAGGCGCCCAGTCGTACTTTTTGCGTTGGCTATACCATAGATGTCACTGGGAAGCGCCAGGCTCTCAACTACCCGCACAATATGGATGGTCCCGGGCTCCAGCAAAGTCGGCTCGGATATGTCAATCGTCTTGTCGAACAGACCGTTGGACTTTGCTTTGACGCGCAAGGGAGCCGACCTGCTTGGCAGGAAGCTGGCGTGCACGCGATAAGCCTCGTGATCGAGCCGAAGATCGATACTCGCCGGCTGAATCTGTCCTGGCTGAATTTCGCGATGTGAACAGATGACCCCATCCTGCGCAAACTGCCAAAGATCCTGCGACGGCAAGATGCCCTCGCCACTCGATTGGCGGAATGTCATTCCCGGCAGTAGCGGCTCGGAGAACAAATTCTCCCCCTTTTGCTATTGGCGCGCGGCCGCGGCAAGCCGTCGCGCCCCTTCGCTGAATTCAGCGCTGTAGTATAAGGCGACACATCTAAGCCGCAAAAGACTGCTCACCCCTGATAACCGCCGCACGTTCTAGCCGGTGCGCTGCGTCACTTCAACTGCGGCAGCGTAGCAGATAAATCCGGCTGTGGATTTCTAGGGAATCTTCGGCCTATTGTGAATTCCCGGCAACTCGTTGCGACTGAATAACCTGCACCACGAACTTCCCATTATTAGGGCATTTTGTTGTGAAAAAATTTTCTTGAGTTGGGCAGAATCCCGGAAGGTCCGTCCTTACGCTCCCACGGGCATCCCGCTCAGGATCTCTTCCACGGCCGCGATGGCGCTAGTGATCTCCTCATCGGTGTTATAAAAATGCGGCGAGAAACGCACGCCCGCCTTGGGCCGATAGTCGACGAGAATGTCGCGCTTCAGCAGTTCGGTGCAAACCTGCTGCGCGTTGGGCATATCGATGGAAACTGTTCCGGCGCGGCGCTCGGGATTCATCGGCGTATTCACCCGCCAACCGCGCTGCATTGCCATGTCCATCAGCATTGCTGTCTGGCACTTCGAGCGCTGCCGGATATTTTCAATACCGGCCTCGCGGACGATCTTCAGCCCCGGCCGCGCCACCGTCAGCGCCGGAATATTCGAAGTGCCTTGCGTGAAGCGATAGATGTTCGGCGCGTAGCGCGTGACGCCGATCTCGAAGCCGAAGGGGTTCTCGTGGCCGAACCAGCCGGTAAAGGTTGGCTCCAGTTTCGTCATTAGATCGGGCCGCACGTAAAGATACGCCGTGCCCGGCCCGCCGCACAGCCACTTCAGAACGCCGCCGGTACAGAAGTCGACATTCAGCTTCTGCACATCGAAGGGAATCGTCCCCGTCGCCTGAAACGAGTCGAGCAGAACATGGGCGCCGACTCGATGTGCCTTGTCCACAATCGCCTCGACATCCTGGATAAACGCGCTGCGAAAGATCACATGCGAGATCGGCACCAGCAGCGTCTCTTCGTCGATTGCGTCCAGCAGCCGCTCAGTGTTGACGTGGATGGTGTCGTCGGTCGGCACCATCTGGATGCGCGCGCCGCGGCGCCGCTGCGCTTCCCAGAAGTACATCACCGAAGGGAAATTCAGGTCGTCATAGACTACCTTGTTGCGGCGGCCGCTGAAGTCGAAGCACGACGCCACCGTCGCCTGGCACGAGGTCACGTTCTGCAGGCACGCCACCGATCCGGCAGGCGCATGGAACAGCCCTCCGATCTCGTCGCCCACCTGCGCTGCCAGCATCCACCACTCTTCTTCCCAGGCGCGCACGCCGCGAGTGTTCCATGTCTCGGTGTAGTGGTGCAGCGCATCCTCCACGCCGCGCGGCATCGCGCCCAGCGAGTTGCTGTTGAGATAGGTAGTGCGCGCAAGGATGGGAAACTCGGAACGGTACCGCAACAGTGCGTCAGGCATGACTGCTATTGTAGGGGAAGACTAAACCCTTGCGCCCCACTGCCATCGGAGGTTTTAGCGAAAAACTGCGATCCGGAAACTTTCCTCGGCGAGTGGGGTTATAGTACGCTGGGTTTGCACGTGTAGTGTGCGATCTGCAACTCCCAGCGCCACTCGAGGAACGCTCTTTTTATGCGAAGTCTATCCTGCTTGCTTGTGCTCTCGTTGCTCGCCATGACTGCCGGCTGCGGCAGCGGTTATAACAATCCTGCCACCAACGTCGGCCTTTATGGCGACTGGAATGTTGCCATGTACCCCACGAGCAGCACAACTCCCGTGTACGTGTTCGCCCTGGCGATCTCGCAGGAGGGTAGCAACAATTACAGCGGCGCCTCGACGACCTACACCGGCACCGTCGCCATTCCCACAAACATGTGCATCAACGGCAGCGCGCTGTCCGTCAGCGCCACCAGCACCACCAGCAGCAGCGTCACCACCTATACCATGACGATCACCGACGCCACGAGCGACACAGCCATTACCGTCACCGGAACGTTGCCGACAACCACGACCTCGACCGTCCAGGGATCGTACAGCAACGCTGCTAGCTCGACTTGTCCCGCCTCCGCCGGAACCATGACGATGGTGGCGCAATAATCGCGGTTGGCAGCGCTTGGTAAACCGTTCGCGATAACAGAAGCCGCGCTCCGCGATTCCTCATCTAAAATATTCGCCAGGGTTGAGGAGTCCTAATTTGTGAGCAGCGCAAATCTTGCCGCAGTGCTCTTGCTTTTCACGGGAGCCGTTTCACTTCAAGCCCAGCAAATTCGCGGTGACTACATCGAATCGCGTTCCACCGACGTGTACGTGGCGCAATGCTTTGCCAATGGCGAGACTGGGCTCACCGGCAATCAGGCGCTACTGGCCTGGCATGTACAGCAAGGCGAGTGGAACGGCGTTAAGCTGGACGGCCTGACCGTCGCCGCTGCGGTGCGGGCGAAGGCTACGCTCGGCGATCCTTATGGCGATCCCTATCCCGCGCAGGCGGTGTTGATGGTTGATGACGCCGCAAATCCGGCGCAGCGCGAGGCGCTGATCGCTCTGGCGCAGCACGAAGGCGGCAAGCTGTTGGAGAACGTTGTGCGCGTGGACTACGTTCCCGTCATCCTCGACATGCCCACCGATCCTCACGAGGGCCACGCCATTTTACGCGCCGGACATCTGGCGACCATCGTCACCCGTCCGCTGAATCATCACGATCACATCTGCGGCAACGAGACGAACTTTTATCCTCCGCTCACCAACGTCGAGCACGCGACCTCGGCCGTCGCCTTGAGTGACGAGTTTCAGGGCGATGGACTGGATTCGCAATGGAGCTCGCACGGCCGCCGCAGCGCCTATCTCGCAAACTTCAGCGAAGGCGGCATGAACACGGCGTCGGCGTCGGAAGCCCAGTTGATGCATCACGGCGGAGAGTAGTCCGCACCCGCGCCACATAACCAGGCTACGGCTTCTTCGTGCCCATCGATTAGGCGTGCGCGGCGCCGGCCGTTGGCATCGCAGTGGCTTAGCTCGCCCCAGTGATTAGGTCAGGAGAAAGTGACAACTCTTTCACAGCGGCTTGACAACCGCGAGCCTCGCATTCCTTAGAGTTGAACCCGCGTCAAGACACTTCGATTTTGTTCAGGAGGATATATGGTGCTATCGGCGCGTAACTCTAATCTTGCTTCTCTTCGCGGTAGTGTAGTGCTGCTCGCTGCTATGCTGCTGCTTGCCGTTTCAGCAACCGCCCAATATACCCAAACCAATCTAACCAGCAATGTACCCGGGCAAGGAAGCTTCACCGATCCCAACCTGGTAAACGCCTGGGGTCTCGCGGCACTCCCCGGAGGACCGTTCTGGGTATCCGATAACGACACAGGACTCTCGACCATCTACAACGCGCAAGGTGAGCCTCAGCAGCTCGTGGTCACGATCCCCCCGGCTAGCGGCAGCGGGACCGGATCGCCTACCGGCATTGTCGCCAACACTTCCTCCAATTTCCAGATTACGGAAGGAAGCAATTCGGCTGCGGCTCTGTTCCTGTTCGCCACCGAGGATGGCACCATAAGCGGATGGAATCCATCCGTTAACCCGACCAATGCAGTCATTGCCGTTAATAACTCAGCGGCAAGGGCTGTCTACACCGGTCTGGCTATTGCCTTCACTTCCTCGGGGAATTTTCTTTATGCCGCCGACTCGAACAACAACCTGGTCGACATCTACGATGGAAACTTCAATCTAGTCAAATCTTTCACCGATACCACGCTGCCCTCTGGCTTTACCCCTTACGGTATTCAGGTCATCCGCAACACCCTTTATGTGACCTTCAACAAACGCGGCAGTGGAACGGGATATGTGGACACCTATGACCTCAACGGCGAATCGCAGGTACATCTGATCTCGGGCAGCACCGTGGACGCACCCTGGAGCCTCGCGCTAGCTCCGCCGAATTTCGGACCGATGAGCGGCGCCTTACTAGTGGGCAACTTGGGCAGCGGCTGGATCAGTGCTTACAACCCCACCACGGGAGCGTTCCTGGGGTACCTGAATCAGAATGGATCTCCCATCACGATTAGTGGACTCTGGGGGCTGATGTTTGCGGCGGCTCCATCCGTAATCTCGCCCGGCCGCTTGTATTTCACCGCTGGTCCAGGCGGTTATGGCGACGGCCTCTTCGGTGTGATTACCGCAAACTCGGACAAGCTGGACGCTCGCAAGGTCCGGTAGGCGACGGCGGCTCGGTAATCCTTGCGGCATGACTAAGGCAGCGGAGACCTGCTCGAGCAGGTCTCCGTTACTCGCTTGTTGAATCGCCGCTCCCAATCGCGGATTTTTGGGATGATTCCCCTGTAAGTTCAGTGCACGTCCTCGGCTCTTCGGCTAATCTATTTCCAGCCCATCCGGAGCCGTCCATGGACCTCAACGACATTCGCAGTCTCTACGCTTACAACCTCTGGGCCAATCGCCGCATGTTCTCCGTCTTGGAGAAGCTCAGCGACGAGCAGTTCAGCAGCGTGATCCAGAGCAGCTTCCCATCCATCCAGGAATCGGTGTTGCACATCCTGGCTGCGGAGTGGATTTGGCTGAAGCGCTGGACGGGCGCATCGCCGCGCGCGACCGTTTCTGACACAACCCAGGCATCGGCGATGCAGAGCGCACTCAGTAACGGCGGAGTTGCGCTTGATACCCTCACCACATTATCCGGCCTGCGCAGATTCGCCGATTCAATCGAGCAGGATCGACATCATTACCTGGGCCGGTTGAAGGAAGCCAGTCTTTCAGCAAAGTTGGACTATACCGATATGGGCGGCCACGAGTTTTCCATGCCGCTGGTGCAACTACTGCAGCATGTCGTGAACCACGGCACCTATCATCGCGGGCAGGTTACGACATTGTTGCGCCAGGTGGGCGCGGAAACCGTCTCCCTCGACATGCTGTTCTTTTACCGGGAGCAGCCGCCCGCGGCAGC
>JASHXK010000206.1 GCA_030043575.1 Terriglobales bacterium | reverse complement strand
GCCCTCGGCGCCATTTCGACGGTTGAGAGATATAAGCCGAGCGGCGCCGACCAGGCGCTCTGCTACGCGCGCACCTGCTACGACCACCTAGCCGGCGAATTGGCGATTCAACTGAGGGCGGCGTTCGAACAAAATGGCTTGCTGATATCGCGCGGCGAGAGGGATTACGAGCTCACCGGTCGAGGCGAGGACTTTCTGGAGAAATGGAAAATCGACGCCAATGCCCTGCGGCAGTCGCGAAGAAGCTTTGCGCGTCGCTGTCTTGATTGGACGGAGCGGCAAGATCACCTCGCGGGATCGCTTGGCGCCGCGATCTGCCACAAGTTTCTGGAGTTTCGCTGGATTACCCGCGACAGGCACAGCCGGGCCGTGCATCTGTCACTGACTGGACGGCAACAGTTGACAAAGCTGTTGCAGCTGCCGTCACGATGAACCTTCGCCCTGCGCTGTGCTCCACGCATAGTTCAGGAGCCGATGAAACCTGCTCCTCCCTCACGAGCTATTTTGAAGCTGAACAAGAGGAGGAAAGATGATTACTGTTTGCATTCGCTACACCATCGACATCCGCAAGCATGGTGAATTTGAGCGCTATGCTCGCGACTGGCCCGATCCGATCCGCCGCTGCGGTGGGCAACTGATCGGATACTTCCTGCCGACGAAAATGGCCGGGCCAACGAACATCGCTTACGCCCTGATCAACTTCGCGAGCCTCGCGGCTTACGAGCAGTACCGCGAGGCGCTCATGCGGGATGAGGGTGCGAAAGAGAACTTCGGATTTGCGGATCGCTCCGAGTGCATTCTGATCGAGGAGCGTTCCGTGCTGCGGCAGGTTGCGTGAGCAGGACAATAGATGGGTACTTTTCCGCGCCATCGAGATTCGTCTCTCGTTGACTGGAACACTTCAGCGAGGAATAACTCGAGAAATGGAAAAGGCTGCGACTTTGGTTATGCTCTAGCCGCCAACTCCTGCGAGGGAGTCACCAGCGTGGATGCATGCACCGTCGCAGCCTCTTGATGCGATCACCGCTTTCGCGGTTCCGAACCCCGGCTAACACCTCGCAGTGCAGTCGGTTTTTTCGGGTCCGGCAGTTGCCACGAGTCGCCTCGGCCAACCGATCACTCAGCTTACTTCGGGCTGGCTACGATTTGTTGCCCGCCCTTTTCTGCCGTCGACGAGAGCAATCCTAACCGAGGATTAATAATTGTCAACGCCCAAGGTTGGTGCAAACACAACTTATTTCAATGTGGGAATTTTGACTGGCAAACGAAAGAATGCAGTGCAGTTTCTGTTGGGGACGAGAAATATTCAACGTCGATTCACATCTTTTTCACAGAAAGGTGGGGATGCGCTGATCCTATTTGAGGGAGAATCAATTCTGTTTCTTGACGAAGCACGCGTTCTGAAGCATCTTTAGATGAACAGGGAGTTGAATGTCTGATTTGATTGCTTACGTCGATGGCGGATCCCACGGAAACCCAGGGCCGTCAGGCATTGGCATAGTTATTGAGGGTTCCGACGGCCAAACTACCTGCATCGCGAAATGGATCGGTCGCCAGGACAACAACGTTGCGGAGTACGTTGCCCTACTCGAGGCGCTACAGCACGCCGTCGAAGCCAAGGCCAAGAAGCTCTGCGTGTTTTCAGACTCCGAGGTGGTCGTCAAGCAGATGACGGGCGAGTACGCCTGCCGCAGCCCGCGCCTTCATTCTCTGAACTGGACTTGCCGCAAGCTGGCCCGCGCGTTGGATTTCTCGATTTCCTACATTCCTCGCGAGCAAAACAGGCAGGCGAACGAACTCGCCAATCAGGCGGCGAAGTACCGGCAGTAGGCGTCTTTCCCGCCGGTGCATTGATTTGTTCCCGACTACTTCAAGTCCCTGGAGAGCCTCACCACAAGGTTAGGTCCACTCTTGTGGCATGCCGGTTGTGACCCTCGTCACTGCGGTTCGGGCCGGGAAGCGACAGCATGGAGCTTACCCAAGGGGGATTTCCATGCCGAGCAAGACGATCATTGAACCATTTCGCATCAAGAGTGTGGAACCCATCCGCTGGACCACGCGCGAGCAACGCGAAGAGCTTCTGCGGGCCGCACATTACAACCTGTTCCTGCTCCCTGCGGACGATGTTCTTATCGACCTGTTGACCGATTCCGGTACGGGCGCCATGTCTACGCGGCAGTGGGCTGCAATTATGCAAGGTGACGAAAGCTACGCCGGCAGCCGCAGCTTTGACCGGTTTCGCGATTCCATTCAGGAGATTTTCGGCTACCACCACGTTATCCCCACACATCAGGGGCGTGCCGCAGAACGAATCTTGTTTAGCGTTGCCTGCAAAAAGGGCGATGTTATTCCCAACAACACGCACTTTGACACGACTCGCGCCAACATCGAGTTCATCGGAGCCGAGGCTGTAGATTTGCCGATTCCGGAAGCGCGTCAGCCGTCCAAGTGGCATCCCTTCAAGGGCAACATGGACGTTGCCGCCCTGGAAGAATTGATCGCGCGCGTTGGGCGGGAGCGCATTCCGCTGGTGATGATCACCATCACAAATAACTCCGGCGGTGGCCAGCCAGTCTCGATGGAAAATGCGCGTGCCGTGAGCGCTGTGTGCCACAAGCACCGTATCCCGCTTTACTTTGACGCCTGCCGCTTTGCCGAGAATGCTTACTTTGTTAAACAGCGCGAAGATGGCTACTCTAACAAGACTCCCAAACAGATCACGCAGGAGATGTTTGCTCTGGGCGATGGCTGCACCATGTCCGCGAAAAAAGACGGCATGGCCAATATCGGAGGCTTCCTTTGCACCAATGACGGCGTTCTGGCCGCCCAGGAAAAGGACCTGCTCATCCTAACGGAGGGATATCCGACCTACGGCGGTCTGGCCGGCCGCGATCTGGAAGCCATCGCCGTCGGAATCCAGGAGTCGCTGGAAGAAGACTATCTGCGCTACCGCATCGCGTCCACCGCGTACCTGGGAAATCATCTGGCCAACGAAGGCGTGCCGATCCTGCAGCCGCCCGGTGGTCATGCCATTTACCTCGACGCACGGGCGTTTCTGCCACACATTCCGCCGACTCAGTTCCCGGGTGTAGCGCTGGCAGGCGAATTGTATCTCGAGGGCGGCATCCGCTCTGTAGAAATCGGCAGCCTCATGTTTGGCGCGGCCGCCACTATGGATTTGGTGCGACTGGCGATTCCCCGCCGCGTCTACACGCAGAGTCATGTTGACTATGTGATCGAAGTCGTGCTGGCGGTGTGGCAACGCCGCGAGCAAATCCGAGGTATGAAGCTGACCTATCAAGCGCCATTCTTGCGGCATTTCACCGCATACTTGGAGCCGGTCACGGCAGAGGTGCCGCAACTACTGGAAGCATGATGCGTGGTGAGCGCTCTCGGGGGTCGGTCTTAGTTGGTTCTGGCACTAAAGACGCCTGTGAGTCACCACTTCTTGTTTACCTTGACTCCTAAGAAAAGCAGCATATAATTGCACGTCTTTTGAGGTAAGGGTTTAGCTTTTTCCCGGCACTTTCGGGTGGAGGTTTAGATGGGCGCCACAACCACCTTTAACAACAAACCAAGCACGCCTGCCCCGCGCGAGATAAGGCAGGCGCTGGACGAATTCGAACTGATGCTCCGTTACGCGCTCGCAGAAGGACTGGATCTCGACGAAGCAACACGCGACAGCGTGGCCGCCGTGCAACAAACCCTTATTGCCATTCGAAACCTGCCGGAGGGGGCAGCGTTGCCCGAGCCGGGGATGCTGATTTTCGTCGGGCAACTGATGGCCGCCCATTCGGCGTTATCCAGAATCATTGCGCCAGCTACACCATTATCTCTCGCAGCCACCGAGCCGACTGAGCGTTTAGGCTATCTCGGCAATCCGCCACTTATCATGTGGATGATTTTCATCGCCATCGCATCCGCGGTGGGCTTCGTCGTCACCGGCGTGGTATATGGCACAACCAATACTGGGGCGGCAGGACAAAAGTTGAACTGGTGCTTTGCCGCCGCTTTGGGCGCCGTCTTCTATGTATTGTTTACGGCTCTAAATTATGTGAAGGACCGTACCTTTGATCCTCGATACAACTCGATCTATGTAATCCGCTTTGTCCTTGGCGTGCTGGCAGGCTTAATTCTGGCGATCGTTCTGGGCACACCGCTGTTCAGCAAGAACACCACGATCAGCAGCCTGGGACCGGCGGTAATTGCGCTGATAGGCGGCTTCTCAACCGAGGCAGTGTACCAAGTTCTGCAAAGGTTCGTGGACTTGCTCTTAACGGCTGTAAGGGGTGATGACTCGGGCACGGCGAAGGCCAAAGCTGCCGATGCGGCCCGCAAGGAATTCCTGAAATTAGCGGAAGATCCTGAACTCTCCGACAAGGTGAAGCCCAAGCTGCTCGCAGCGGCCAAGAAGGTGGGAGCCTAGCCTCCACAAATCCGGTCCGCCGTTAAACACAGTGCTGATAGAGATCGCCGGCAGCGGAACAATTCTCATACTCTTCCAAAGGCAAGGGCTTACAGCAAGCTGATCACTCGTGGCTTTGGGGCGCGTTGCCGTGCAGACGATAAACCATGCCAGTCTTGGTGGTTCCCAGCGAGATCCACTCTTTCACGTCCTGCTGCAGCGTGATGAAGAACTGCTCTGATAGCTTTCTGGGCTTCTCATGGAGTTCATCTCCGCGGTTAAATTTGAGCTGATAGGCGAACTCACCTACTAAGGGAGTATGTTCGCCACGCGTACGCCACAGCGCGACATTACAATGGCCCACCACGCCTTTGCCGAAGTCCAGATCACCTAACTCCAGCAGAACCTCTTCCACGATGGCTTCATTCACCAACTTCACTTCCTCATCTTTCGATTTCTTAAGAATGGCAAGGGCGGGAAAAACGCGGGCGAGCGCCCACATCCCAAGCCGATCGCCCTCGTGCATCTGGCTTAAACCGAATTGACAGTTGTGGGAATACAGTATTCGAAATCCACCAATCTGATCCTTCAATGGGAGCGCTTCAGCCTTGAACTTGATCTGATATTTCCCAGCGATGTTGGGACGAACATCCATCGCAGCGGCTGTCTTCTCGTCCGGATGGCGGAATTTGAAGACAATCTCTGGATCGCCGACCGGAAAGCCGTCGACATAGGTGACACGCCGGCGCAGGATGAAAGCGTTGTTGTACAAACGAAAATCAGGCGTATCCATGAACACAATTTCGCGAATATCCGGCCGGCGTCCGACCTTGGGATCGGTGACAAAACCGACCTTTACCTCTTTGGCGGTGTGTTGCACCAGCTTGCCAAATTCGCGGAAGCTATCTACGCAGTCAAAGCGATCGGGCTTAAGTATGAGCTTCGCTTCCAGATATTGCACGCAATCGAGAGGATGGCCGTCGCTGTACTTGCCGGCAATCTGACCTTCCCCAGCCAGCCATGTCTCTCCGCCTGTCGTCTGGCCGGAGCCGGCTTGTTGTTCCTCTTTCTTCTTTTCCTTCGTCTCTTCCTTCTTGTCGTCCTTGGACACGGCGTACCTCCCGATTGTTCTTGTGTCGGCTTTCAGTTCTTGACAACCTCAGCCTCGCCACCTTCTGGACCGTAGAAGAATACCCAGGTGGCGAAGTCATCGCTAAACTCGACAAAGCGGTGCTGCTTGCCAGCAGCCACAAACAGCACATCGCCAGGACCAAACGATGTCGCCTCGCCCTCCCGCTGGAAACGGCCTGTGCCGCTTGCGATGACATAGATCTCGTCTCGTGTGTGAGGAGTCTGCGGATCACTGCCGCGGGGAGCATACAACTTAACTGTGAGTGTGCCATGGCGGAACAGCTCGAGGGACCGCTCGCCATCGCGACCAGGCAGTCGATCGATACCGCTCAGAGCCTTCAAATACCCGTGAATAATCTTTCTTTCGATTTTCATTGTCATAATGTACGGGCGCCTTTCGGTTTCCAAAGGCCGATGATGATTCCCATCAAAGTGCAGCCCACCAAAGGATAGGCGGCGGAAATCAGGACAAACGGACTTGGACGAATTTCCAACACCATTTCCGTGATCATAGCCATCGCCGCGGCCAGGCCAACCAGAATACCAGCGGTGATACCGCGAAACAGACCCTGGGTGGAAGAGCCGGCGACGACCCGAGCGAGAGCGTAGGCGATCAGGAAGCTGCACAGCAGAACTATGAGATAGGGCCAGAAATTAGGGTGCGACATATACTGCTGTAGCTCCGCAGGAGCCATGCGCAGACCTGCTCTCCATTGACTCGCAAAGACGGTAAACCACACTGCGCCTAGAATCCAATCAGCAACCGCGGCTACTAGGATCGCAAGCCAGTTCACGCGCACGGTCGCGGCCTCCTTCGCCATGGCGACGATACACTTCTTTGATTAGGTTGCGCAATCAGCCTGCTACGAGGGGCACATTGCCAATACATCCTGCGGTCTCAGGCCTTGTTCGCGAAGTAGGCGCAGGCTGAGGGCATCATGACGCTTGGCCAGCCGCGTGCCAGCCAGGTCGCGCACCAGATCGCAATGATAGTAGGCCGGCATGGGAAGGCTCAGAGCGCCGATGAGGAGCAGTTGTCGCGCGGTCGATTTCAGAAGATCGGCGCCACGAACGACCTCCGTGATCTGCATTGCAGCATCGTCAGCGACCACTGCCAGTTGATATGCCGGAACATCGTCGCGCCGCCAGACAATGAAGTCGCCTAAGTCCTTGCCGGCGACGAAGCTTTGCCGGCCTTGCCGCAGGTCGTCAAATGCAATCGGCTCACCGTCAGGAACGAGAAACCGCCAATTCACGCCCTTTGGAACATCGTAATTTCTGGCTTCGCTGATTTTGTTGCGGCAGCGTCCTGGATAAACAGGTTCATCATCGGCGTCGTTGGGAGCGGCGGCTGACATGGCCAGATCTTTTCGCGAACAGGTGCAGGGATAGATAAATCCGCCATCGCGCAGCCTGCGCCAAACCTCGAAATATAGTTCTCGCCTACGGCTTTGTTCATATGGCGAGAATGGTCCGCCGACGTCGGGGCCCTCCTGCCAGCGGATGCCCAGCCAAGCAAGGTCTTCCATCATCGGTTGCGCGAATTCCGGCTTGGAACGTTGCGGATCGAGATTTTCGTTGCGGAAGACCAACGTGCCATTGTGCGCGAGCGCGCGCTGGTAGGCCGTCCAAAATGTGCATGCGTGGCCGATGTGCAATAAGCCGGTCGGCGAAGGCGCCAGCCGTCCGCGATAACCCGCGCGCTGCGTAGGGTACAAATCGGCCATCGGTGGGTTTGCAGGATGGAATGATAGCAGGACGAGATTGCGTGAAACTTGCGGTCCGTCAATCGAACGCGCCGACCAGCTCCGGCTCACGCTCCTTCACCTGCTCCGCGCTTTTCACTATCTTTGGAGGCTTGGGACGCCTGACATGCGGATGCAGATCGCGCGCGTTGCGTAGTAGCAACAGCAACGGCGCCATCATCCAGAAGATAATGCCCATGACCCAGAAAGCCTCGACGAACGAAAGCATGGCTGCCTGCTGCTGCACCATCAGGTAGATCGCTCCCCAGGATTTGAGGGCGGCATCGTAGGCGCTCAGCGGCGCATGGAGACGAAACCAACCCTGCAGTCCGCGCAAGATCGTTTGCGTGCGGACGTCCATCGGCGTGATGTTGCTAATGAGCTGGTTCTGGTGCACTTGCTGGCGGCGCGCCAGAAATGTTGTCATCATCGCTATGCCGAAGCTGCCTCCGATATTGCGCATCAGGTTGTAGATGCTGGTGGCGTTGCCCATCTGCTCCTTGCGAATGCCCGACATGCTCGTGGTCATCAGCGGCACGAAGAGAAACGCCATCGCTGCGCCCTGGATGATCTGCGGCCAAAAGATGTCCCAATAGCCGGCATTCAGGTTCAAATGCGAAAAC